>JBMLRS010000787.1:0-13633 GCA_049240905.1 Elsteraceae bacterium | reverse complement strand
AGTGGGTGTCGTCGGCGCCAGCGCGCGCGGGCGGCAGGGCCAGCGCGGCGAGCGCGAGGAGGTACCGGGTGCGCACGTCGACGCGGCCGTCAGCGCCCCGGCCCGCGCCCGCTCGCCCCGCCGGGGGGCTGCCCGTTCCAGGCGCGCGGCCCGTGGGTCCGGGCGGGGGGCCGCGTCGCGGCCCCGGGCCTCGACCCCACCCCAAGCCAGACGGCGGAAAGCGGCGAACACCGCGCCGCCTGCCATTTTCCGGAGTAGCGGGGATGCTGCGCTTCATCCTCTCCAGGCTTGGCGAGTCAGCCGTGGTGCTGCTGGTCATGTCCGCGGTGGTCTACAGCCTGATCGGGCTGATGCCGGGCGATCCGATCGATCTGATGATCGGGGCCAACCCCTCCCTGACCGCGACCGACGTGGCGCGGCTGCGCACGCTCTACGGCCTCGATCAGCCGCTCCATGAGCGCTACCTGAACTGGCTGTTCGCGGCCGTTCAGGGCGATTTCGGCTATTCCCGCTTCTATCAGCGCCCGGTGATCGAGGTGATCGGCCCGCCGCTGTGGCACACCACGAAGCTGATGGGCTTGGCCTTCCTGTTCTCCACCACGATCGCGCTGTCGGTCGGGATCGCGGCCGCGCTGAACCATGGCAAGCCGCTGGATCGGATGGTCAATCTGATGGCCTTCGCCGGCATCTCCGTCCCGGTGTTCTGGCTGGCCTTGTTGCTGATCGTGGTGTTCGCGGTGTGGCTGCGCTGGCTGCCGGCCTCGGGCATGCAGACGATCGACGGCAGCGGCGGCCCGTTCGACAGCCTGCGCTATCTGATCCTGCCGGTGATCACGCTGGCGACGGCGCAGACCGGGCGCCTCGCGCGCTACACAAGGTCCTCGATGATCGAAGTGATGCGCATGGACTATATCCGCACCGCCCGCGCCAAGGGCGTGGGCCAACGCCGGCTGGTGCTGCGCCACGCCCTGCGCAACGCGATGATCCCGGTGGTGACGGTGATGGCGATCAGCTTCGGCTCGCTGTTCTCCGGCGCGCTGGTGACGGAGACGATGTTCGCCCAACGCGGCATGGGCAAGACGATCTACGACTCGATCCTCGGCAATGACTTCAATCTGGCGCTGATGGCCTTGCTGTTCGCCACTCTGGTCACCTCCCTCTCCAACCTTGTCGCCGACCTCTGCTACGCATGGCTCGATCCCAGGATCACGATGGAATGAACGAGATTCCAGAAAGCAGCCGCTCCGTCTGGTCGATCCGGCTGTCCCGCCTGCGCGCCAACCGCGCGGCGATGACCGGCTTCTGGGTGCTGGCGGTGTTGGCGATCCTGTCGCTGTGCGCGCCGCTGGTCGAATGGGCGATGGGGTTCGACGCGACCAAGACCGACCTGTTCAACCGCTACGGCCCGCCGACCGAGACGAACCTGCTGGGCACGGACGAAGCCGGCCGGGACGTGCTGGCCCGGTTGATGTATGGCGGACGGGTCTCCCTGGCGTTCGGGCTGGTCGCCGCTTTGTCCGCCGCCAGCATCGGCACGATGATCGGGGTGACCGCAGGCTATTTCGGCGGCCGGATCGACCGGGTGCTGATGCGCGTCACCGATGGCATGATCGCCCTGCCCCTGCTGCCGCTGCTGATCGTTCTGGCCGCGGTCGATCTGCGCAAGCTGGGGCTGGACGAAGACACCGCGCGCGATCCCGCCACCGCCTTCTGGCGCATTGTGGTGATCATCGCGATCGTGCAATGGACCACGGTGGCGCGCCTCGTGCGCGCCTCCACCCTGTCGGTGTTGAGCCGGGAATATGTGATGGCGGCGCAGGCGCAAGGCGCCTCGGCCTGGCACATCATGACCGTGCATATCCTGCCGAACACGGTCTCCCCGATCATCGTGGCCTGCAGCCTGGAGATCGGCCAGATCATCCTGTTCGAAAGCGTGCTGTCCTTCCTGGGGCTGGGCATCATGCCGCCCATCCCCAGTTGGGGAAACATGCTGAACAACGCGCAGGAACTGATTCACCAGTCTCCGGCGTTGGCCTTCTACCCAGGCCTGCTGATCTTCGTGACGGTGATCGCGGTCAATTTCTTCGGCGACGGCCTGCAGGAAGCCTTCGATCCCCGGTCGGATCCGCGTTAAACAAGTAAAACCCTCACCCTGAGCCTGTCGAAGGGTCAAGCAAACTCTTTAGCGCCTTTCACTTTCGACCCTTCGACAAGCTCAGGGCGAGGAGAAGAGCTTGATAACGTCACTGATTTATTGATTCAATCTACCTCGATCACACTCTATCTCTTCGACACCAGCGCGTCGTCGAGGGCGCGCGCCCTGACGGCGGCGGGGCGCTGGCTGATCAGTTCCCAATAGTCCTCGAAAGCGGGGCGCTTCTCGACCGTGCCGAACTGCATGCCCCAGCCGAGGCTGGAGCCGAGATAGACGTCCGCCGCGGTGAAATGATCGCCCAGCAGATAGCGCCCGCCGGACAAGGTCGCCTCCAGCGTGTCCAGCACGTCCTCAAGGCTGCCATAGCCCAACATCCGCTTGCTGTCTGGGGCGGCCGCGAAACCCAGCGCCTGATTGGTCGCCGCCGCCTCCAGCGGGCCGGCCCCGAAGAACAGCCAGCGATAGTAGGGCGCGCGCGATTGGCTGTTGGCCGGCGGGGCGAGGCCAGCTTCCGGGAAGGCGTCGGCGAGATAGGCGCAGATCGCCGCGGTCTCCGTGACCACCGCCTCGCCATGGGTCAACGTCGGGACTTTGCCCATCGGATTGATCGCCAGATAGGCCGGGGCCTTCATCGCCCCTGCATAGTCGAGGATGCGAACGTCATAGGGCGCGCCGATCTCCTCCAGCATCCAACGCGCGGTTCGACCACGCGACATCGGGTGAGTGTAGAGCGTCAAATCTTCCGACATGGGCGACTCCCTGCGACATGTATCGGGCGGTGTAGCATAACGCCGCGAGGTTAAAAGGACGGCGTCGTCTCCGACGGACGCCAAGCGCCAAGCGGCGCCGAGAGTTCCTGCCGACGCAGCGCGCGGCCGGGCCGGGCGCCGGTCGCCTTGCCCTCGCGCCAGACGGATTGGCCGTTGACCCAAACTTGCAGGATCCCGGCCGCCGCCAATTCCGGCTCTTCGTAGGTCGCGCGGTCGATCACGGTCGCGGGGTCGAACAGGGTCAGATCGGCGAAGGCGCCGACGCGCAGCCGACCGCGATCCTTCAGGCCGAAATTGTCGGCGGTCAGGCCGGTCATCTTGTGCACCGCCGTCTCCAGCGGAAACAGCCGACGATCGCGCGAATAATGGCCCAGAACCCTTGGAAAAGTGCCCCAAAGCCGGGGATGCGGCTTGCCGCCGTCGCTTTGGATGCCGTCGGAGCCGACCATCGAGCCTTCGAAGGCCAAGATCCGCTCCACATCATCCTCCGACATCATGAAATAGACCGCGCCGGCCGGCGTCAGCCGCTCCACCGCAGCTTCCGGAGTCACGCCCCATTCCGCCGCCAGCTCATGCAGATCGCGCCCAGCGGCTTCCGGAACCGGGGTGGAGTAGGTGACCAGCACCCGGTCGGCGATCGCCAGACGACCCGCCGCCAGCATGGTGGAGGCGGCGGCGTAGGGATAGACGTCCAGCCCGATCGGCTGGCTGCGCCGGGCCTGGTCGATGTAGGGCAGGGTCTCCGCCGTGCGGCCATGCTGCAGCTTGCCGGCGACCTTATGGTGCGAGACGACGACCGGCAGATCGGCCGCGCGCCCGATCTCGAAGGTCTCGGCCAGGGAGTCCATCACCCCCTCCGCCTCGTTGCGCATGTGGGTGACGTACATCGCGCCATGCCGCCGCGCGACCTTCGCCAGCTCGATCACTTCCGAGGTCTTGGCCTCAATCCCCAACGGATAGAACAGGCCGGTGGAGAGCCCCAGCGCGCCATCCGCCAGGGCTTCATCGAGCAGCGCGCTCATTTCCGCGATCTCGGCGTCGGTGGCCGGACGGTCGGTGCGGTCCATGACCCGATGGCGCAGGGTCATGTGACCGGCGAGGCAGGCCGAGTTGATCGTCGCCGGACCCGCGTCCAGCGCCGCGAAGTAATCCTTGAAACGGCCATAACGCCAATAGGGCAGATCGCCCAGCAGGGAGAGCGGTTGCGGCGGCTGCGCGTCTGGGGCGAGCGGGGCGAGGCTGACGCCGCAATTGCCGGCGATAACCGTGGTGACGCCCTGACTGATCTTCGGTCGCATCTCCGGGTGGGTGATCAACACGCGGTCGTCATGGGTGTGCGCGTCGATGAAGCCGGGGGCGAGCGCCATGCCCCTGGCGTCGAGCCTTTGCGCGGCTTGAACCTCCGCGCAATCGCCGACCGCGACGATCCGATCGCCCTTCACCGCAAGCCCACCCTTAACGGGCGGGGTCGCGTCGCCGGAATAGAGCAGAGCGTCGGTTATCAACAGGTCGGCGGCGATCATTCAAGGATACCTAGCGAAGGAAAGAGTCGAGCGCGCCCAGAAGCAGGCTGGCCAGCGCGGTGAAGGCGGCAGCGTAGGCGAGGTTCGGTCCATAGGCCAACTGTCGAAACGGCACGCGGAAGAATGCGGCCGACATCAACAAGGTGATCCCCGACGGCGACAACGTCGCGCTGACGCCCCAGCCGATCAACACCGCCTGCATCAGCGCGAGATCGATCATCGCGCCGGGCACGGCCGGCATCATGGTCAGGATCAAGGTGCCGGTGATCATGGGATGGGCGCCCAGCATGCCGCCGACGATCATCCCGCCGATCGCCAGCGCCACCAGCGCGGCCGGCGGCCAGCCGGTGACCCATGGGGCCAGAACCGCGCCCAAGCCGGGGGTCGACTCCAGCATGACGCCCAGCATCATCGACATCACGACCAGCAGCCCTTCGTCGTTCAGCCGCGCCATCTGGCCCCAGGTCGCCCGCGCCACGCTGATCATCTGCTTGGGCTGGCGCAACGCGACCAAGCCAAGGCAGGCGATCGGCATGGTCAGCACCACGGACTGCAAGGTGGTGAGGCCGAACGCCAGCGACCCCGCCACCACGATCGCCGCCGCGCTCAGGACGGGGATCGCCAATGGGGCGAGGCCGCGCAAGGCCGGCGCGATCCCGGTCCCGGGCTCCGCCGTCTTGCGCGGCCAGCCGAACATCGCCAGCGACAGCAGAACGCCGAGGATCGCCATCGCAAAGCCCAACGGGATGATCTGCCACAGCGGCACCGCCGGCAGGTAATGCGAGCCGAACGCCATGGCGACGAAGAAGGGCGACCAAAGCGGGGCCAGCGCGGAGCCGCGCAGAGCCGCCTCCGCGATCGCCCGCCGCCGCTCCGGCGTCGCGTCCTCGGCCACCAGCGGGGCCAATAGGCTCTGCGCGCTGGCGGTCAGCACGACCCCCACGCCGTAGGCGCCCAGCGTGAATCCCGCGATCTCCGTGCGCGCGGTCAATCCGGCGAAGCGGGCGCGCGCGGTCGCGATCTCCGGGCTGACGTCCGCCACCGCGCGGATGGTCTGCAGCGCGACCAGGAAGGCGGTGAACACCAGCCCCGCGCCCAACCCGTCCAGCAGCAGCGCCGGCCGGCCCTGCGCCGTCGCCAGCGCGATCGCCGCCGCGCCCAGCAGCAGCCCCAGGATCCGCGTGCCGCGTCGCGCGCCGACGAACGCGACCAAGAGGAACCCCACCAAGCCGAAAACCGCCGCGGTTTTCAGCCAGGCGATCGGGACCAGGATTAGAAAAACCTGCAGGCCGGCCAGTGAAACCAGGAGAAGCCGTCCGAAACGGGCAATCGGCGATAAGGGAATTGGAGCCTCGCAGGGCGCAGTTGAAACAGTCTGAAATCTTAAGTGACGGGATGTCTGCGCTTGAAGGGTTGCAAAGCCCGGGCCTGTCCCCGACAACAGCCTTCTTGTTTCATGATTGAACCGTCAGGATCTTTCTGTCGATGACCGTCGTCACCGCTACGCCTTTGACCATCGCGCGCCCCGCCAATCCGATCGCCTTCATTGATCTGGCCGCCCAGCAGAAACATATCGCCCCCGAGCTGCACGCCGCCATGGCGAAAGTGCTGGCCCACGGCCAATATATCCTGGGTCCGGAGGTGCGCGAGCTGGAGGCCCAACTGGCGGCTTTCGCCGGCGTCCCCTACGCGATCACCTGCGGCAGCGGCACCGACGCGTTGATGATGCTGCTGATGGCCAAGGGCGTGGGCCCCGGCGACGCGGTG
This sequence comes from Elsteraceae bacterium, assembly GCA_049240905.1. Lineage (GTDB taxonomy): Bacteria > Pseudomonadota > Alphaproteobacteria > Elsterales > Elsteraceae > JBMLRS01. Next base: position 7,418 of record JBMLRS010000787.1, on the reverse strand, counting down.
TTCTGCCCGTCCTTCACCTTCGCCGCGACGGCGGAGACGATCGCCCTGGTCGGCGCCGCGCCGGTGTTCGTCGATGTCTGCGTCGATGATTTCAACATGGATCCGGCCAGCTTCGAAGCTGCGATCCAGACCGCCAAGGACGCCGGCCTGACGCCAAAGGGCGTGATGCCGGTCGATCTGTTCGGCCAGCCCGCCCGCTACCCCGGCATCACCGCGATCGCCCGCAAGCACGGGATGTGGGTGCTGGCGGACGCGGCGCAGAGCTTCGGCGCGCTGCTGGACAATCAGCGGGTCGGCGCGATCGGCGATTTCGCCGCCACGTCCTTCTTCCCGGCCAAGCCGCTCGGCTGCTACGGCGACGGCGGCGCGATCTTCGTGCATGACGAAGCGCTGCGCGACATCCTGCTGTCGATCCGGGTCCACGGCCAGGGCGTCGACAAGTACGAGAACACCCGTCTAGGTCTGACCGCGCGCATGGACACGCTGCAGGCCGCGATCCTGATCGAGAAGCTGAAGCTGTTTCCGACGGAGATCGCAGCGCGCGACCGCGTGGCCCAGCGCTACAACCGCCTGCTCGGCAAGAAGGTCCAGACCCCGATCGTGCGATCGGGCGCCACCTCGGTCTGGGCGCAATACACCATCCTGGTCGATGAGCGCGACAAGGTGATCGAGCGGCTGAAGGCGGACGGCGTGCCGACCGCGATCTACTATCCCCGCCCGCTGCACAAGCAGCCGCCTTACGCGAAATACCCGGTCGCGCCCAAGGGTCTGCCGGTGACGGAGGCGATCTGCCACCGCGTGCTCAGCCTGCCCATGCATGGCTATCTGGAAGAGAGCGTGCAGGATTACATCGTCGATCGGGTTCTGGCCGCCTGCGCATGACCAAGCTGCGCGTCGGCGTGGTCGGGACCGGGGTCATGGGGTCCAACCACGCCAGAACTCTCGCCAGCCTGCCGGGCGCGACCCTCGCCGGCGTGATGGACATGGACCGCGATCGGGCGACGGCGCTGGCGGAAACGCTCAACTGCCCGGTGATCCCCGATCTGGACGGCTTCAAGGGGAGCTGCGACGCCGTCGTGGTCTCCGCCGCCACCTCCGCCCACGCCGCGATCGGCCAGACGCTGCTGGGTCAGGGCCTGCCCTGCCTGATCGAAAAGCCGCTCGCCGGATCCGACGCAGAATGCGCCCTGCTCCAGGCCGCCGCCGATAAAGCCGGCGTCGCGCTCGCCGTCGGCCATATCGAACGCTTCAACCCCGCCTTCCGCGCCGCACGATCCAAGCTCGCCGGCCGCAAGATCCTGAGCCTGGACGCCAAGCGCCTGAACCCCAGCAGCAACCGCATCACCGACACGGATGTGATCGCCGATCTGATGCTGCATGACATGGACGCAGGATTGGTGCTGCTCGGCGGTTCGCCTTCGACGGTCAGCGGCCGTGGCTTCAGCAAGATCCCCGGCGCCCTGACCGATCAGGCCCTGATCCTGGCGGAGATCGCGGGCGTTCCCTGCAGCTTCCAAGGCAGCCGCCTCTGGCCCACGCGCGTGCGGATGACTTCACTCCTATTGGAAGACGGAAGTCTGCTGGAGATCGATTTCCTGACCCGCACCTTGATCGAGACCGCGGCGGATGGAACTCAGACCAAGCACGCCCAGGCGCCCGACGCGCCTCAGCCGCTGGCCCAGGAGTTGACGGCCTTTCTGGATTGGATCCGCACCGGAAATTCCGGCGAAAGCGTCACCGCATCCATGGCGCGCGAGACGTTGACGTTCGTGGCCGAGGCGCAAGCGAGCCTGACCTGACCCTCAAACCCCGTGATAGGCCCGATACCACGCGACGAAGCGCGGCAGGCCGACGTCGATCGGGGTGCTGGGACTGAAGCCTAATTCGACTGAGGCGCGGGAGACGTCAGCGAAGGTTTCGGCCACGTCGCCGGGCTGCATCGGCAGCAGGTCGATCTTCGCCTTCACGCCAAGCGCCTGCTCCAGCACCTCGATGAAGTGGCGCAGGTCCTCGGAGCGGGAATTGCCCAGATTATAGAGGCGCTGGGGCGGGGATGACGGGCCGCCATCGGCGGGCGGGCGGTCCAGGGCGGCCAGCACGCCGGCGACGATGTCGTCGATGTAGGTGAAGTCGCGGCGCAGATTTCCCTGGTTGAACAGCTTGATCGGCTCGCCGGCCAGCATGGCGCGAGCGAACAGGAAGGCCGCCATGTCCGGCCTGCCCCAGGGCCCGTAGACGGTAAAGAAGCGCAGACCGGTCGTGGGCAGGCGGAACAGATGGGAATAGCTGTGCGCGATCCCCTCATCCGCCAGCTTGGTCGCGGCGTAGATCGACAGCGGGGTCTTGGTCTCGTCCCCCTCGCTGAACGGCAGCTTCTTGTTCCCGCCATAGACGGAGGAGGAGGAGGCGTAGACGAAATGCCGGATCCCCCCGGCGTGATGGCGGCAGGCCTCCAGCATCGTCACCTGGCCCATTACGTTGGCGGTGACGTAGCTGTAGGGATCGACCAGGGAATGCCGCACGCCGGCCTGCGCCGCCAGATGCGCCACCCGATCCAAAGTCGGGTTGGCCTGGAACAGCGCGGTCATGGCCGCGCGATCGGAAATGTCGAGGTTCTTGAAGGCGAAGCCGGCCTGGCCGGTCAGGCGGTCGAGCCGGGCCTGCTTCAGGCGCACGTCGTAATAGGGGGTGAGGCAATCCACGCCCAACACCGCCTCGCCGCGATCCAATAGGGCCTGGGCGACATGGGAGCCGATGAAGCCGGCGACGCCGGTCACCAACACCGTCATCCGCGCAGGTCGCCCAGATATTTCAAGCCAAGCCGGAAGAAGAAGGTCGTGTCGTCCTTCAGGTTCGTGCTGCTCTGCAGGGTGCGTGAGACGCCCAGCAGCAATCCGCAGCACTCATCCTGATAGATCACGCCGAACTGACCGCTCAAGGTCCTGGCCGCGCGCAAATCGAAGGACTGTGTGGCGAAGCCGCTCCAGAACTCCGAGACGTTCAGGATCGAGCGCACGGAGAGCGAATTCAGCGCCGGCTCGGTCAGGTTCTCGCGGTTGTTGGCGAAGCGGATGTAGCTGAGCTGGACGCTGCTCTTCTTGTAGAAGGCGAAGACGCCCACCTCGTCGCGCGCGCGCTGGAAATTGTCCTTATCGTAGCGGAACCGATAGAACAGGCTGGCGTTCTGGATCGGGTTCACCGCGACCCGCCCGACGATGTCGGAGGCGTTGTCGCGCACGCCGGAGGTCGGCGAGAAGGTGGTGTCGGTATGCGCCCGGTAGCTTTGGCCGATGATCGCGTTCACGCTGGTGCCGCTGAGCCAGATGATGCTGCTCGAGAGCGCGTAGTCGACGCGCTGGCCGCCGGCGATGCGGTCCGAGCCGGGCAGACGGCGCAGATTGAACAGCGAGGTTTCATCGAATTCGAAGCCCAGGCTGTCCTCGTTCGGAATATCCTTTGGATTGCCGCCGCGCGGGCTGGCGATGAAGCCAATGATCGGCTCCACCTGCCAGGTGGCCTGCGAGAAGCGGTTGATCAGCGGATAGTTCAGGATCGCGGCCATCTGCGGCTGGACGCGGCCGGTGGTTCCGGAGAACGGCCGGCTGCGCTCGGGATTGTTCACGCCCTCGACGCTGTAGCCGTCGGCCTGGACCGTGCCGGCGAAGCTGAAGCGACCGCCCCAGGAGGTCGTCACCGGTAGATAATAGCCGCTGAAGGTCGAGAGCCGATTGCTCGCCAAGGACGAAATGGTCTGGGCGGAAAGCTTCTGGCGAGACAAGGAAAGGATCGAGGATTCGGAGCGGAAGCCGCCGCCGATCCCATCCGTCGGTCCGACATAGCTGTAGACGCCGTAAGGATGGACGATCGGCAAGGTCGCGGGGTTCAGGTCGGTCCTCTTGGTCTGGAAGCCATAGACCGCGCCGCTGGCGTAGGACCGGTCCATGAAACCTTCGACCTGCGCCGAGCTGATCAGGTCATCCGGCGAATTGAAGCGCGACTGCTCGCGATAGGTGCTGTTCAGGCCGAAGCGGCGGCTGTAGAGCGAGTCGCTATAGCGCACCAGATCGATCGCGCCGCGCCAGGTCTCGTCGATCGCGAACCGACCTTCGATGGCGATGTTGCCCTGGGTCTGCTGCTGCTTGGTCCGGTTGCCGTTGACGAACTTGTAGGTGTCGGCCAACGATCCGGCGACGCGCAGCTCGCCTGCGGAGAAACGCTCGCGGTATTCGCCCAGCAGCATTCCGCCGGCGCGGGTGTGGTAGCGCGGCTCCAAGGTCACGTCCGAGCTGTTGTTCAGCACATAGTAGTAGGGCAGGCTGAAGACTTGGCCCAAGGTGCTGGATTGCTTGATCGTGGGCGGCATCACGCCGGATCGGCGCTTCACCGTGGGGTCCGCGTGCGCCAGATAGGGCGTGTAGAACACCGGCACGCCAAACAGTTCGATCTGCGCGTCGCGATAGATCACGTCGCGGGCTTCTTCGTCATGGATCACCCGATTGGCGCGGATCTGCCAGATCGGGGCCTTGCTCGGATCTTCTTCGCACAGGTCGCAGGGCGAGAAGACGCCCTTGGCGAACTCCTTGCGATTGCCGTTGGTGCGCTGGCCGCCGGCGGCCGCGAGCCGCGCGTTGTCGGTCAGCAACATCTTCATCTCGCGGATCAGACCGTCGCGCAGACCGGAGGTCAGCTCAGCGTATTCGCCGAAGATCACCTCTCCATTCGGCTCCATCAGCACCAGATTGCCGCTGGCCGTGACGACCTCGGTGCGACGGTTGTAGCTGATGGCGTCCGCGCGCAGGGTGCGGTCGCCCTGGCTGATCTCGACCGAGCCGGAGGCGGTCACGATCTCGTTCTCGCGGTCGTACAGCATCTCGTCCGCGCGGATCAGGAACTCGCCCTTGGGATCGATCCCCGGCCGCGGCGCCTGACGCTCATTGGCGGCCGGCGGGAACAGGGGCTTGTCCAGCCCAGGGATCTTGCCGTCGTTCTGAGCTGAAGCCGGCGCGGGCGCGGCCAACAGGGCGCAAGCCCACGCCAACAGAAGCGCGCCGCCCGCCCGCATGCGTTTCGCCCTGGTCTCATCCTCTTGCGCCATGGCCGGAAAAGACACGAAAGATCGCAACGCAACAAGCGGAATCAAATTGTGAGTTGGCAGGGGCGAGGGGCTGTGGCAGCGATGGGCCATGATCAGCCCTGACGAATCCAATCAGAGCGCGGCGACTCCGCCGCTCGCCGCCATCATCCTCGCCGCCGGAATGGGCACCCGCATGCGCAGCGCCCTGCCGAAGGTGATGCACAAGGTCGCGGGGCGCCCGATGCTGGCCCATGTGCTGGCCGGGCTCGCGACGCTCAAGCCGCAGCGGCAGGTCGTGGTGGTTGGGCCCGGCATGGAGAACGTCGCGACTCTGGCGGCGCCGGTTCCGACCGCCGTCCAGACCGATCGGCGCGGCACCGCCCACGCCGTGCTGGCCGCGATGCCGGCCATCGGCGCTTTCGACGGCACGATCCTGGTCACCGTCGGCGACGCGCCGCTGCTGCGCCCGGAAACCTACGCGCGGCTGGTGAAGGCGCGCGCAGACTCCGACGCCGGGATCGCGGTCCTCGCCTTCAACGCGGCCGACCCGACCGGCTATGGCCGCATGGTGCGCGACGCCGCCGGCGACCTGCTGAAGATCGTGGAGCATGCCGAAGCGGACGCGGCGACCCGCGCGCTGACGCTGTGCAACGGCGGCGTGATGGCGTTCGACGGCGCGGCCCTGCCCGGTTGGCTGGCGCAGATCCAGCCAAACAACGCCAAGGGCGAGTTCTACCTCACCGACGCGGTGGGTTTGGCCGCCAGGGACGGCCGCCGGATGGTGATCGTCGAGGCGGAGGAAGAGGAGTTGATGGGGCTGGACGATCGGGTCGATCTGGCCGCGGGCGAGGCGGTGATGCAGGGACGCCTGCGCCGCGCCGCCATGGTCGCCGGGGCGACGCTGGTGGATCCCGCCAGCATCTTCTTCAGTTGGGACACCAAGATCGGCCGCGACGTGGTGATCGGCCCGCATGTCGTCTTCGGCCCCGGCGTCAGCGTCGCCGATGGGGCGGAGATCAAATCCTTCAGCCATCTGGAGGGTTGCGAGGTCGGCCCAGGCGCGATCGTCGGCCCCTTCGCCCGCCTGCGCCCCGGCGCGGTGCTGGAGCAGGACGTGCATGTCGGCAATTTCGTGGAAGTGAAGAACACCCGGATCGAGGCCGGCGCCAAAGCCAATCACCTGACCTATCTGGGCGACGCCCGGGTCGGCGCGAGGGCGAACATCGGGGCCGGCACGATCACCTGCAACTATGACGGCTTTTCGAAGTTTCATACGGACATCGGCGCCGGCGCCTTCATCGGCTCCAACTCGGCCCTGGTCGCGCCGATCAGGATCGGCGACGGCGCGATCGTAGCGGCCGGCAGCACTTTGACCCATGACGTGCCGGCGGACGCCGTCGCCTTCGGGCGGGCGCGGCAGAGCGAACGGCCCGGCGTCGCCGCGGCCTTCCGGGCGTCGCGAAAGAAAAAGAAGGATTAGACCATGTGCGGCGTCGTCGGAATTGTGGGCAGGCGACCAGCGGCGCCGCGCCTGCTGGATGCGCTGAAGCGGCTGGAGTATCGCGGCTATGACTCCGCCGGCGTCGCCACGGTGGTGGACGGCGCGATCCAGCGTCGGCGCGCGGAAGGCAAGCTGCAGGTTCTGGCCGATCTGGTGGCGGCGGACCCGATCGCAGGCGAGGTCGGCGTCGGCCATACGCGCTGGGCGACCCATGGGGTGCCGAGCGAGCGCAACGCCCATCCGATCCTCGGCAAGCATGTCGCCATCGTCCATAACGGCATCATCGAGAATTTCGCGACGCTGAAGGCGGAGTTGATCGGCCGCGGTCATCGCTTCGACAGCGACACCGACACCGAGGTCGCCGCCTTCCTGCTGGACGAGGCGCTGGAGGCCGGCCATTCCCCGGAAGCCGCCATGCGGCATGTGATGGATCGGTTGGAGGGCGCCTTCGCGCTGGCCGTGCTGTTCGCCGATTTCCCGGACGTCGTGGCCGGCGCCCGCCTCGGCAGCCCCTTGGCGATCGGCTATGGCGAGGGGGAGATGTTCGTGGGCTCCGACGCCCTGGCGCTGGCCCCCTTCACCAATCGGATCACCTATCTGGCCGAGGGCGACGTCGCGATCCTGACCCATGACGGCGCGCGCATCCTGGACAAGACCGGCGCGCTGGCGGAGCGCGCGATCGTGCGCAGCGAGATGACCGGGGCGCTGGTCGGCAAGGGCAACCACCGCCATTTCATGGAAAAGGAGATGTTCGAGCAGCCGGGCGTGGTGGGCGAGACCCTGTCCGCCTATCTGCCGGCCTCGACCCGCCGGGTCACCTTCCCGGATCTGCCGTTCAATCTG
>JBMLRS010000786.1:0-1804 GCA_049240905.1 Elsteraceae bacterium | reverse complement strand
TATTTCAGAAGCCAGATCGCCCTCAAGATCCTGGACGGCGTCTCGCCGAACGGAGATGGGCTCAAATCAAGGCTTGGCGCGGATCCGGACTGAAACGCCGCGCGGCGGGAGCGGCGGAGCGTCCCCGCTGTCAGTAGGAATGATCGGGCGACGCGCCGCGCCGCCCGATCTCTTTTACGCTTTACTCGGAAGCGACCGTCGCGGCTTCACGGCCCTTCTGTCCCTGAACGACCTTGATCCGGACCGACTGGCCCTGATCCAACGCCGACAAGCCCGAGCGCATCAGCGCCGTCGCGTGCACGAACACGTCCCGCCCGCCGTCGCCGACTTCGATGAAGCCGAAGCCTTTCTCGGCGTTGTACCACTTCACCTTGCCGGACATCTCGACCGCGTCGGACATGTCGGGGCTGGAGCGGGGAGCGCGCGGCGCGCCGCCGCCGAACCCACCGCCCGCGCCGCCGCCGAAGCCGCCGCCAGCGCCGAAGCCGCCGGCCCGCGGCGGACCGCGACGCGCGCCCGCGTCAGGCTGAGCCTCCGATTCATCGACGGACACGACCTCGGTGACCTGACGGCCCTTGGTGCCCGCGCCGACGCGGCATTCCAGCTTGGCGCCGGGCGCCACGCTCTTGCGGCCGCTCGACTCAAGCACTGCCACATGCAGGAACACGTCGCCTTCGGCGTCGTCCATCTCCACGAAGCCGAAACCCTTCTCCGGGTTGAACCACTTGACCGTGCCGGTCAACACCGGCCCGGAAGGCATCGGTGCGGCGGACCGAGCGGGCGGCTGCGGCGACCAAGCCGGACGCTGCCCTGAAGGGGGGCCGCCGAACCCGCGGGGGGCGTCCATCTCGTCGCCGTCGAAACGCTTCCGACGCTGCCGATAATCCTTAAAACGCGCCGTCATTCCTCTACTCCTGAGCAGCCGCCCACCGGGCGGCCTTCTTCGAATTGGTTGTTACATTGGACATGAAGATCACTTCCACCCCTGCGTCGCCCAGGGCGGAAGCGACTGTTTGCGGATCGCCGACATTACCCTCCCCGAGCTTGGACACTCCTTGTACCATGGATCGAATCGAATTTCGCTCGAATTCGATCTAACCGGAAACGCGTATGCTCAGCCGTCGGCCCATATCTGCGGCGGGGCGCCGGCGACCGACAACCCCACCCGCGCGCCCGGCGGCGGCAGGTCGGCGCCCGAACTCAACCCCCGCTTCACCACGATCTCCACGCCATCGGCGAGCGCCACGCTGACCCGCCAGTGATCGCCGTGGAACATCGCGTCGATAAGCCGCGCCGAAAGCGCGCCCTCGCCCGCCGGCGTGAGGGTCAACTGATCGGGCCGCAGCGCCATCACCACCGCCGCGCCATGCGGAATCGCGACGGCGCTGACGCCCTCCACCGTCGCGCCGTCGTTCAGCCGCACGCGATGCGCCGCCCCGTCGCGCTCCAGCCTTCCGGTCAGCAGAGCGGCTTGCGCGATGAAGCGCGCGATCGACGGCGTCGCCGGCGCTTCGAACAGTCGGGCAGGGGCGTCGATCTGCAACATCCGCCCCGCCTCGAACACGGCGATCCGATCGGACAAGCTGAGGGCTTCGTCCTGGTCGTGGGTCACATAGATCATGGCGACGCCCAGGCTGCGATGCAGTCGGCGAATCTCCGCCTGCATCTCCGCCCTCAACACGCGATCCAGCGCGCCCAGCGGCTCGTCCAGCAGAACCAGACGCGGCTCGAACACCAGGGCGCGGGCCAGCGCAACGCGCTGCTGCTGCCCGCCGGAAAGCTGCCGGGGCAGCCGGTCGGACAT
>JBMLRS010000785.1:0-5452 GCA_049240905.1 Elsteraceae bacterium | reverse complement strand
CAGATCTCCCCCAGCTTGATCGATCGGATCCAGGACCGCGACGGCAAGACCATCTTCCGCCACGACAGACGCCTCTGCGAGGGCTGCATGCTCGGCGAGTGGGCGGGCGGCGCGCCCCCGCGGCAACGCGACGACCGCTCGCAGGTCGTGGAGCCCTCGACTGCTTACCAGATGGTCTCCATGCTGCAAGGGGTGGTGGATCGCGGCACTGGAACCTCGATCAAGGCCGTCGGCAAGCCGCTCGCCGGCAAGACCGGCACCACCAACGACTACACCGACGCCTGGTTCGTCGGATTCTCGCCTGACCTCGTGGTTGGCGTGTTCCTGGGCTTCGACACGCCGCGCACGCTGGGGACGCGCGAGACCGGCGGCGGATCCGCCGCGCCGATCTTCCGCGACTTCATGGCCGCCGCGTTGGCCGACAAGCCGGGCGTGCCGTTCCGGATTCCTCCCGGCGTGCGGTTGGTGCGGGTCAACGCGGAGACCGGCGCGATGGCGTCGGCCGGGGATGCGAAAGTGATCTTCGAGGCGTTCAAGCCCGGCACGGAGCCTCGCCCGGACCGTCCAAACGGGGTGATGCCAGCGGGGCTGTCGGCGACCCCTGCGTCAGCGGGCGCGCAATCACCCGTTGGCGACAGCGTGCCGGGGCTATATTAAGCGCTCTCACCTTTCTCTCTCACCCTGAATGGAATGAAGCATGCGCGCTGAAGTGCAAGCGACCATTGACGCCATCCAGCAGTCTCTCGGACTGCTGAGGAGGTCTCTTTGACTGGGATCGCTCAACCGCTCGCCTAGCCGAGCTGACCGCCGCGGCGGATGATCCCGAACTCTGGACCCAGGCCGAACGCGCCCAGAAGCTGCTGAAGGAGCGCACCCAGCTCGAGAAAGCGCTGAGCGGCGTCAGGAAGATCGAATCCGGCCTCGCCGACGCCATAGAGATGATCGAGCTGGCGGAAGCCGAGGGCGAGGCTGATCTGGTGGCCGAGGCCGAAGCCAATCTCGAGGCGCTCAAGACCGAGTCCGCCAAGCGTCAGCTGGAATCCATGCTGTCCGGCGAGGCCGACGGCAATGACTGCTATCTGGAAGTCAACTCCGGCGCCGGCGGCACCGAAGCCAACGACTGGTGTCTGATGCTGCTGCGCATGTACACGCGCTGGGCGGAGCGTCGCGGCTTCAAGGTGGAGCTGTTGGAAGAGAGCGCGGGCGAAGAAGCCGGTCTCAAATCCGCGACCATCCAGATCACCGGCGACAGCGCCTATGGCTGGCTGAAGACGGAGAGCGGCGTGCATCGCCTCGTGCGCATCTCCCCGTTCGACAGCCAGGCGCGCCGGCACACCAGCTTCGCCAGCGTCGGCGTCTCCCCGGTGGTGGACGACGACATCAACATCGAGATCGAAGACAAGGATCTGCGCATCGACACCTACCGCGCCTCTGGCGCCGGCGGGCAGCATGTGAACAAGACCGAAAGCGCGATCCGCATCACCCACATCCCCACCAACGTGGTGGTGCAGTGCCAGAGCGACCGCTCGCAGCACCGCAACCGCGCCACCGCGATGGGCATGCTGAAAGCCCGCCTCTACGAGCGCGAGCTGCAGCTGCGTGAAGAAAAGGCCCAGGCCGCCAGCGCCAACAAAACCGAGATCGGCTGGGGCCACCAGATCCGCTCCTACGTGCTGCAGCCCTACCAGATGGTGAAGGACCTGCGCACCTCGGTCGAAATGGGGAACACCGGCGCGGTTCTGGACGGCGACATCGACGCCTTCCTGGAGGCGGCGCTCGCCCGTCGGATCGAGGCGGGGTCGCAGCGGCCGGGGTGATCACCCAGCGTCCCGCCGTCTATTTGATGGCGAACCACAAGCAAGGCGCGCTCTATGTCGGCGTGACCTCGGACCTGCCGAAGCGGGTGGCGGAGCATAAGGCGTCCGTCACCGGCGGCTTCACGGCGCAATATGGCTTCAAGACGCTGGTGTGGTTCGAGATGCATGATGAAATGACGGCGGCGATCGCGCGCGAGAAGCAGATCAAAGGTGGTTCTCGGCGCAAGAAGATCGACTTGATCGAGGCGCAGAATCCAGAGTGGCGGGATTTGTATCTGGATTTATTCTAGGTGCTTATCACGTTGGTCTTACTAGATTGCTTCGCTGCGCTCGCAATGACAATAAAGGTTGTCATTGCGAGACGAAGTCGAAGCAATCTACCGTTTTCCGCGTGACGTGCCTTACCTACGGCGTGAACGCCGCCATGCCGGCCTGCTCGCGGGCGGGCAGGTTGAAGGGCGGCTTCAACTGGCCCTTGAAGTGCCGGGAGACCAGCGAAGGCCAGACGGTGGCGGGACTTAAACCCTGTCTTTCGGCTTCGAACTGGAACCAGCGTTGGCCGGCGGCGACGTGGGTGATTTCGTCGGTGTAGATGCGGTCGAGGACCAGGGCGCTGGCTTCGTCGTCGACGCTGCGCAGCTTGGCGATCATCGCCGGCGTCACGTCCAGGCCGCGCGCCTCCAGCACCATCGGCACCACGGCGAGGCGGGCGAGGAAGTCATGCCTCGTGTCTTCGGCGGCCTCCCACAGCCCGTCATGGGCGGGGAAATCGCCGTAGGCGGCGCCGAGTTCGGCGAGTCGAGCGGAGACCAGGCCGAAATGCAGGGCCTCTTCGTCCGCCACCCGGACCCAATCGTCGAAGAAGGGGCGTGGCAGCTCTGGATCGCCAAACCGGGCGATCAGGTCCCAGGCGAGATCGATGGCGTTGAACTCGATATGGGCGATGGCGTGCAGCAAGGCCACGCGCCCGGCCGTCCCGCGATTGATTTTTCGTCGAGGAACCGAGGCGGGCGCGACCAGCTCGGGCGCCGCCGGCCGGGCGGGGCGATCCGGGGTCGGCGCGAGGAAGGCGAGCGGGAGTCGGCCAGCGCGCCAAGCCTCAGCGACGCTGCGCGACAGCGCCGCCTTTTCAGCCGGCTGGGCGGTGGCCAGCACCGCCCGCGCGGCGTCGCCGAGGTTGATCAGAGCGACTTGACGGCGGTGGCGACCGCGTCGACATGGCCGGGCACCTTCACCTTGCGCCAGATCTGGGCGATTTTTCCCTTGGCGTCGATCAGGAAGGTCGTGCGCTCGATGCCCATATATTTCTTGCCGTACATGCTCTTCTCGATCCACACGCCATAGGCCTCGCAGACGCCCGAGTTTTCGTCGGAACCCAGCGTGAAGGGTAGATCATACTTCTTCTTGAATTTGTCGTGGCTGGCGACGCTGTCCTTCGAGACGCCGATCACCACGGCGTCCAACTTGCCGAAGTCCGGCAGGGCGTCGCGGAAGCCGCAGGCTTGCGCGGTGCAGCCGGAGGTGTCGTCCTTCGGGTAGAAATAGAGGATGACTTTCTTGCCCGCGAGATCCTTTAGGGAAATCGAACCGCCGCCGTCGGTCGGCATGGTGAAGGCGGGGGCGGCGTCGCCGATCGCAAGCGTCATCAGGGCTTCTCCTTATCCGAAGGGGGCGCGGGCGGCAGTTGAGCGGCCGGCTGCGCGATGATCTGGTCATAGAGGGCGCGCGTCGCTTTCGCGCAGGCTTCGATATCTTGTTGCGCCTCGTCGAAGTCAACCCGGCCCGCCGCCTCCGCGACGCGGCGCTTGAGCGCCGCCGAGAGATCCGCCGGGTTGGGCGCGCCCGAGCCGATCAAGCGCAACAGATGCTGCGTGCGCCGCCAGAGCGCGTGCGTCCTGCCGAGATGGGCCGCGTGATCGCGGCTCAGAACGCCTGCTTCGCCCAGCAGGCGCAGGGCGGTCCCGGTGTCGGCGCCGATCGCGTCAGGGACCTTCGCGGCGTGCTTGAGCAGCAGATATTGCGTGATGAACTCGATGTCGACCAGACCGCCGACGCGATGCTTGATCGCCAGCGGCGCGGTCTTGCCATTGGTCTCCCACATCTGCTCGCGCATTTCCGCCACGTCCCGCAGCAGGGCCTGCGGGTCGCGTTTGCGGGTCAGCGTCGATCGGATCGTGGCCTGGATCTTGGCCGCGAAATCCGCGTCGCAGGCGACCACGCGGGTGCGGGTCAGCGCCATATGCTCCCAGGTCCAGGCCTCGGTTTCCTGATACTCCACGAACCCGGAGAAGCGGATCGCGACCGGTCCCTTGTTGCCGGAAGGGCGTAGCCGCATGTCGACCTCGTAGAGATCGCCGGCGGCGGTCGGCACGGTGAGGGCGGAGATCAGGCGTTGCGCCAGCCGATTATAGTAGACCGAGAGCGGCAGTGGCTTCGGCCCGTCGGATTGGTCCGCCTTGTCCGGCGCGTCATAGAGGAAGACCAGGTCAAGGTCGGAGCCGAGCGTCAGCTCCCGGCCGCCCAGCTTGCCGAGCGCCAAGGCGGCGAAACGGCCGCCCTTGAAGCGGCCATGCACGGCCTCGAAACTGGATTGGATCGCCGGCAGCAGGGCGCGGATCACGCAGTCCGCGATGTCGCTAAGCGCCGTGCTGGCGTCGATCGGGTCGATTTCCCCGGCGAGCATGCCGACCGCGATCAGGAACACTTGATCGCCGACCCAGCGTCGCGTGACGTCCAACGTCTCCTCCACGCTGAAGACTTCGCCGAGAGCGGCGGTCAGATCCGCGCTCAAGGTCTCGGCGCTGGGCGGGGCGGTCAGCACGCCGTTCAGGATCAGGGAATCCAGGCGGTCCGGGTTCTGCTCCACCTGATCGGCGAGGGCCGGGGCGGAGCCCATCACGTCGCCAATCAGGCGCAACCGATCAGGATTGGCCTCCAAAAGCGCCAGAACTCGCACAGGGCCGCGCAGGCTGCCGAAGAAACCGTCCATCCGGGCGAGCGCCCCATCAGGATCGGAGGTCTCCGACAACGCGGTCAGCAGGGCGGGGGCGATCGTCTCCAGCAAGGCGCGGGCGCGCGGGCTGCGGCCGGCGGGATGACTGCCGGAGGTCCAGCCCCGAACGGTGGATGAGGCCTTCCGTGGATCCTGGTAGCCCAACGCCGCGAGGGCGGCGAGCGTGCCGGTGTGGTCGGCCTTGGCGGGGAAGCGCAGCTTCTTGTCAGCGGCGAGCTTGATCCGGTCAGCGAAGAACGCGTCGTAATGGCGCGCCACCCGGCTGAGATGCTTGGTCAGCGCGCTGGCGAAACCGCTGGCGCGACCGTAGCCCATGAAGCGGGCGAAGGCGGCGAACTCCTTCTTCTCTTCGGGCAACACCTGGGTCTGCTGATCGTCGATCATCTGCAGGCGATGTTCTGCCGTGCGCAGGAAGCGATAGCTTTCGATCAACTCGTCCGCCGCTTTCTGGGACAGCTTGCCGATCGCGACCAGACCCAGCAGCGTCGGGCAGGTGCCGCGATCGCGCAGCGCGGGTAGACGCCCGCCCCACAGCAATTGCTGGACCTGGGCCAGGAACTCGATCTCCCGGATGCCGCCTCGGCCAAGCTTTACGTTATGGCCGCTGGCGGCGACCGCGCCG
>JBMLRS010000784.1:0-3035 GCA_049240905.1 Elsteraceae bacterium | reverse complement strand
CATGCAGGCGATGGCGAACACCACCACCTCGGTCGCCGAGGTCATGGTCAGGCCCAGGAACAGCAGGATATAGGGCAGCGCGATCAGGCAGGCGACGGTGATCAGCAGCGTCCGCAGCTTCATTTTTTCCATAACGCTACTCGAACCGAGTGATGCGCTCGCCCAGCAGACCGCGCGGGCGGAACAGCAGAACCAACAGCATCAGAAGATAAATCGCCGCCGTGGAGCCGGCGGAGTAGCCGATCGCGATCATCACGCCCTTCACCAGCCCCACCAGCAGGGCCGCGATCACAACGCCCCAGAAGGAGCCGAGCCCGCCGATCACCACCACCACGAAGGCCGGCGTGATGATGTCCGCGCCCATGGCCGGATGCACCGCGTAGATCGGAGCCAACAGCACCCCCGCCAAGCCGGCGAGCCCGATGCCCAGACCGGCGACGGTCGCCATGTAGGGCTGCAGGGAAATGCCCAGCGCGCCCACCATGTCCGGGTTCTGCACGCCCGCGCGCACCACCCGCCCGAAGGCGGTGCGATGCAGCAGGAACCAAAGCCCGGCCACGCAGGTGATCGCCACCGCCAGCAACAGCGTGCGGTAGAAGGAATAGACGAAATCGCCGATGAACACCTGTCCGCGCAGATATTGCGGAATCGAATAGGACAGCGGCGGCGCGCCGAAGATCATGCGCAAGCCCTGCTCCGCCACCATCGCCAGACCGAAGGTCAGCAGCAGCGAGAGGATGGGGTCGGCGCGATAGAATCGCTTGAACAGCGTGCGCTCGATCAGGATGCCCAACAGACCGACCGCGACCGGAGCGACGGCCAGCGAACCGGCGAAGCCGATATAGGGCGACAGCACCAAGGTCAGATAAGCGCCGATCGCGTAGAACGCGCCATGCGCGAGGTTCACCACCCCGCCCAGGGAGAAGATCAGCGACAGGCCGAGCGCGATCAGCAGGTAATAGACCCCATCGAGGAGCCCATTGGCGATCTGCTGCAGGAAGAGGATCAGGGTCAAGGAGAGGCTTCCACTTTCATTCTCCCCCCTTCCCCTGAGCCGGTCGAAGGGCATTGGAAGCGACCCTCGCCCGTAGGCTGAGCCGCCTTTTCGACGCCGCCGCCTCCCAAGGGGAGGCGGCTTTGCTCAGGGTGAGGTGAGAGGGGAACGCTTAGCTGAACGTGCAGGAATTCTCTTCCTTGGTCGCGGCGATCGCCTCCAGGGGCTCGTCCGGACCCGGGACGGAAGGCGATGAGGAGAAGATGTCCCACTGGTTCTTCACCTTATCCGCCGGCAGGGCGGTGATCGCGTACATCTCGTGCATCATCTGATGGTCGCTGGCGCGGAAATAGCCCTCGCGGTTCTTCAGCACGTCGAACTTGGCGCCCTTCTCGAAATGCTCGACCAGCTTCATGGAGTCGGTCGATTTCAGCTCGTTCATCGCGCCCACCAGCGCCTTGGCGGCGACATACTCGCCCCAGGCCTGATTTTCCGGCGGCTTGCCATATTTCTTGGTGAAGGCGGCGACGAAGGCCTTGCTGCCCGGCGTCTCCAGCAGATGGTGCCACACCACCGGCCAGGTGCCGACGAAGTTGCCCTTGCCCGCGGCCCAGGCCAGCGCCGTGTCGAAGCCGAAGCCCGCGACCGGGAAGGTGAGGCCGAATTCGGCGTATTGCTTCAGGAAGTTGGTGATCTGGTTGCCGGCGAGATTGAGCACGACCAGGTCCGGCTTCGCGCTGCGAATCTTCAGCAGGTAGGAGGAGAAGTCGGTCGCGTCGGTCGGCAACAGCTCGTCGCCCACGAACTTGCCGCCATTGCCTTCCATGAAGCGCTTGGCGACCTTCAGCAGGTCATGACCGAAGGCGTAGTCGGCGGTCAGCGAGAACCAGCTTTTGCCCTGCACCAGACCGTCCTTCAGGAAGGAGCGGCCAACCGACTTCACATACATCGAGTTCTGTGATTCGACATGGAACATGAAGCGCTTGCAGTCAGATCCGCGCAGGGCGTCGGAATTGCCGCCGGTGTTCACGAACAGCGTTCTCTTGCGCTGGGCGACCTGGGAGATGGTGAGGCAGGAGGCCGAGGAGATCTCGCCGATGATGCAGACGACCTTGTCGCGCTCGATCATGCGTTCGGCCTTGGTGGAGGCGGTCTGCGGATTGACCGAATCTTCCTTCAGCAGCTCGATCTTGCGGCCCATGATGCCGCCGGCGGCGTTCAATTCATCGACGACGAGATCCATCGCCATCACCGCATATTCGCCCAGCGGCCCAAGGAAACCCGTGCGCGGCGTCAAATGGCCGATGCGGATCGCGTCGGATTGCGCGCGAACGATAGCCGGCGCGCCGATCCCGGCGGCGACGGCGAGGCCGCTGGCGCCCTTCAACAGGCCACGACGGGTCAATGCTGAAAAATCAGGCATGGTCTTTCCTCCCGGTTCGAACCGCCTTACCGGCGGCGTTGGTTGCACGATCAGCCGCCCGTTTAGTATGGCTTGTCGTGATATTAGATCACAGTTAGGCTGATCGACGATGACGCGGATGTCCAGACCCAATTTCGGAGCCAAGCCATGACCGCCGCCCTGGCCCTGGTCGACGTCGCCCCGCTGGACCGCGTGACCTTGGGCGACCGGGCCTACGCGCAGATCTCTGAGCTGTTGATTGCGGGCAAGCTGACGCCGGGCGACAAACTGTCGCTGCGCTCGACGGCGGAGGCTCTGGGCGTCTCCATGATGCCGGTGCGCGAAGCGGTGACCCGTCTGGTGGCCGACGGCGCGCTGGAGAACACGCCGAACCGTGCGGTGCGCGTGCCGACGCTCACCATCGCCCAGTTCAAGGAGCTGACC
The DNA here is from genome assembly GCA_049240905.1 of Elsteraceae bacterium. GTDB lineage: Bacteria > Pseudomonadota > Alphaproteobacteria > Elsterales > Elsteraceae > JBMLRS01. Next base: position 195 of record JBMLRS010000784.1, on the reverse strand, counting down.
AGCGTGCGCGTGGCGATCGAAGGCCACGCCGCCGCCGAGGCCGCGCGCCGCCGGCGGGACGAGGACCTCCCAATGGCGCAAGCGGCGGAGCAGGCGTTCCGCGACCTGCGCGCGGTGCAGCAGCCGGACCTGGCGCTGGCGGTGGAGTTGAACAAGGATTTCCACTTCGCGCTCTACGCCGCGGCTCAGTCGCCC
>JBMLRS010000783.1:0-6028 GCA_049240905.1 Elsteraceae bacterium | reverse complement strand
GATCGGCAAGCTGGATTGCCGGCCGAGCGCCAGCAGCACGCCCAAGGGGAAGGCGATCAGGCCGCCGAACAACGCCATGAAGCTGGTCAGCATCAGACCGCCCCAATCGCGCGTCTCCACGATCGGCAGACCCCACCCCCCGGCCAGCAGCCACAGGCAAAGCGGCGGATAGATCAGGAACAGCAGGATCGACAGCAAGCCCTTGCGCGGCAACGGGGCGGTCGCCAGCAGACCGACCGGGATCACCAGCAAGGCCAGCGCGAGATTGACGCGCCACTGCTCCGCCGCAGGATAGAAGCCGTAAAGAAACTGGTTAAGCCGCGCGGTGACGAAGGGCCAGCAGGCGCCGCCCGGGCCGCAGGCCTCGCGCGTGGTTCCGGTCCAGGTCGCGTCGAACACGGCCCAGCGCAGCAGCGGCGGCAGGATCAGCAACAACAACGCGGCGCAGGCGAGGGTCGCGACGCTCGCGCCGAAGGTGGGGAACAGGTTGGCGCGCGCCCAGGTCCAAGGGCCGGGGGCGATCTCCTTCGGCGGCGGCAGGTCTGGGCTGGCGCGGTCGCGAATCATCGGGTCACCAACGCAATCTTCTTGTTGTACCAGTTCATCAGCGCGGAAACCGCGAGGCTGATCGCCAGATAGATCGACAACAGCATGAACATGATCTCGATCGCTTGGCCGACTTGGTTGAAGGTCGTGCCGGCCAGAACCTTGAACAGTTCGGGGAAGGCGATGACCTGGCCGAAGGTCGAGTTCTTCACAAGGTTCAGATACTGATTGGTCATCGGCGGCACGATCACGCGCATGGCCTGCGGAATCACCACCAGCCGCAGCGCCAGGCTCTGGCGCAGGCCAAGGGCGGCGGCGGCTTCGCGCTGCCCTTTGGTGACGGAGAGAATGCCGCCGCGCACGACCTCCGCGATGAATCCCGCCGTGTATGTCACCAGCGCGCCGAGCAGCGCCACGAATTCCGGGGTGACCTTAACGCCGCCGGCGACGTTGAAGCCGCCGAGCCGGGGAATATCCCAGCCGACCTGGGTTCCGCCGCCGACCCCGGCCAACAGCGGCAGGGCGATTCCGCCCAGCAGCCAGACCGTGAGGTAGGGGAAGGGCTGGCCAGTGTCGGCCTGCCGACGGCGGCCGAAGCGGGCGGCCAAAAAGGCGCCGAAGAGGCCGATCGCCAGGGCGACGCCGGCCGCGACGAAGGGCGTCGCGTCGTTCGGCGAGGGCAGGGCGAGGCCGCGATTGTTGAGATAGAACAGGTCGAACAGGCTCCAGCTGCCGCGCGGATTGGGCAGGGAGGCCAGAACGCCGAAATACCAGTAGAACACGAAGAGCAGCAGCGGGATGTTGCGCACGAACTCGACATACGCCCCGGCGACGCGGGACAGCAGCCAGTTCTTCGACAAGCGCGCGACGCCCAGGCCGAAGCCGAGGATGGTCGCGAAGAAGATGCCGACGGCGGAGATCAACAGCGTGTTCAGAACGCCGACCAGCAGCAGGCGGGCGTAAGTGGACTGCGGACCGTAATCGATCAGCTTGAACGGCTCGTCCAGGCCGGTGGTGATGTTGAGAAAGCCAAAGCCGGTGGCGATGCCGGCTTTGGTCATGTTCTCGCGCGCGTTGCCGACGAAGAACCAGACGACCGCGAGCAGCGCCGCCAGAGTCGCGATCTGCGCGATCCAGCGGCGAACGTCGCGGTCGTTGAGGAACTTCGTCACGGCGTCTGCGCTTTAGCGAACCGTTCCTCGGCTCATTGGAACGGCGGGGTGAACAGGATGCCGCCCTTGGTCCAGAGCTGGTTCATGCCGCGCTCCAAGCCCAGGTCCGACTTGCCGCCGACGGTCCGCTCATAGGACTCGCCGTAGTTGCCGACCTGCTTGATCGCGTTGAACATCCAATCCTTGGACAGGCCGATCATCGGGCCGAAATCACCCTCGGCGCCCAGCAGGCGGCGCACTTCGGCGTTGGTGGACTTCGCGCGCATCTCTTCGACGTTGGCGGAGGTGACGCCCAGCGCTTCAGCGGCGACCATGCCGTTCAAGGTCCAGCGCACGATGTCGCCCCACTGATCGTCGCCGTGGCGCACGACCGGGCCCTGCGGATCGTTGGAGACCACCTCGGTCATGATGAGATGGTCGGTCGGGACCTTCAGCTTGCGGCGCTGGCCTGCCAGCGCGCCGAGGCCGGCGGTGTAGGCGTCGCAGCGTTCGGCGTCGTAGGCGGCGATCGCGTCGTCGTTCTTGGCGAAGGTCACGATGTTGACCTTCATGTTGCGCTCGCGGAACCAGTCGCCGGCGTTCTTCTCTTCGGTGGAGCCGGCCGCGACGCAGACCGTCGCCCCGTCCATCTTGGACGGCGAGGTGATCGCCAGCTTCTTGCGCACGATGAAGGTCTGGCCTTCATAGAAGTTGATGCCCACGAAGTTCAGGCCCAGGCTCGCGTCGCGCGAAAAAGTGATGGTGGAGTTGCGCGAGAGCAGGTCGACTTGGCCGGAGTTGAGCACGGCCCAGCGCTGCTGCACTGAGGTGGGCGTGTACTTGACCTTGGTCGCGTCGCCGAGCACGGCGGCGGCCAGAGCGCGGCAGAAATCGACGTCGATGCCGGTCCAAACGCCCTTGTCGTCGGCGAAGGAGAAGCCGGGCAGACCGAGATGCACGCCGCATTCAAGAACGCCGCGCTTCTTGACCGTCTCCAAGGTCTGCTGCGCCTGAGCCTGACCCGCGCCGAACGCGAGACAGAGGCCGAGGGCGGCTGCTGGAATGAGTCGCATGAGAAACTCCCTGTGGTGATTTGCGGCCCAAACTAGGGGGGCGGGGCTCCAGACGCAAGGCGGGGTGTTCAAGGCTGCGGTTTGGGGATGAGGAACGGCAGCTTCGGCATGCGCCTTTTCATCAGGCCTGCGGCGATCCATTGGTCTTGCGCCTCGTCGAAGCTGGGCCTCAGACCCATCTGGTCGTATTTGGCCTGATTGAGCATCAAGTAGAGCCGGGCGAAATAGGAGGCGGAATCATCCCGGCCGTCTTCCATCGTCCGGATCGGGCCGTCTCCCTTCGGCTTCGCCGCCTCGATGAGCGTCGGCCAAGCGTCGAGATAGCCGTTGCTCAGCAGTTCGATGCTGGCCGTGGAGCGCACGCCGCGCTTGGGATGGGTTAGCAAGCGCTTGATCGCGAGAAAGTCTTCAGCGGTCAGCGGGTGCTCCCGGATGTAGGTCTCGATTTCCTTGAGGATCGCGTTGTGGCGTTCGGTCGTGGCGTCGTTAATCGTATGACTGGCGTCATGCAGCATGATCAGAAGCTGCTTATAATGATCGATGTTGAAAGGTTGGATCTGGGTCATTGCTTAGTCCTTCATCTTGTCGATGATTTTTTATCGATAAGACGTGTTGCTATAGATATATGTCCGCTTCATGAGGGGGCCGGTTCCCCCGCCGCCTCCCACGGGGTATCCGCCGGCAGGAGCGAAGCTTCCGCCTAGAGGGGGACTTCCGCCGCCTGATCGCGGGAGCCTGAAAGGAAGGATGGGCGACGGCAAATTTGGTTCGTTTGCCGTCGGCCCAACAGACGGCTCCGCAGCTTCTTCTGGCTGTTTGGGCAGGAAGGACCGTGGTTCGCGAACGAAGGATTCGACGGACTGTCCTTCGGCCTCGCGTTTTCTCTTTTCTTTACAGTAGTCAATAACTTCTAGTCCGATGCTATACTGAACGCCAAAGGGAAGCCCCTTTATTGCGTCTCTGAATAAGGGGCCACCACTCTGAATGTTTTGATTATAGAGGCCAGTCACACAGGTGTGCTCTTCTTCCTTTAGATCGGTCAGATTGCCGCTGTTGTGGACGGTCCGCGGATCGTTTGGTCGATCGGGAATGGAGCCAAGAGAGTGTTCGGGGACGATGTGATGTCTTTGCCTTTTGGGGCCAGCGGATCCGAGCAGCGAGTTTAGTTCTCCTCGGCTCCTTGCTTCGACGTAGGGCATGCCTGGGTGCGTCGTATCTGGTGGGCTGACGGGTTGACCGCGCACCACGCCAACATTTGGATCCATTGTTGTCGGCGTCTGCTGAAGCATGCTCCGGATGGCGTCTTCCGGAAGAACATGCGCGACTTCTTGAATGACGTATTCGGTGTCTGCTCCAGGCCGATAGACCGCCGGCTTTGGGCGGTATCGGTCCATATCCCTCGCGGAGGGTAGGTCCTCGTCGGCGCCGAGAGGCGATCCGCCTCCGCCGCCATCCGTCCATCTTCCGCCGCCGGGTTGGCCGGCGGGGATGCGGGTTTGGCTGGGGCTGTAGCGGCGCTCCCATTCCAGTTTCCAGGCGCGCTCGAAGTCGGGAGCGAGGAGCAGGTAGGCGTTCAGCGCGTCGCTGAAGGCCTGGCATTTATCCATGATGTCGGCGGGGTAGAGATCAGGGCGGGGCATGGCTTCCTCTCGATGATGTTCGTTTTATGTTCTTAATTAACGCAAAAGTCAAGTGGAATTAGATTTTGTTTTTGGTCCGTTCCGACGCAGGCGGCGGGCGTCGCTTGACTGAGAACATTAACGGAACTAGAACATACAGCGAACTCACCGCGAGGTTCTGGTTTTGGCCCAATTGCTCACCCCTCCTGACATCGCCGCTCTGCGCGCTCGGTTGCGCGCGTTGGAGTGCGGTGGGCGCGCGCCGTCGCTGCGTCCGGTCGGGCTGGCGGAGATCGACGGGCATTTCCAGGGCGGCGGCCTGCCGATCGCCTGCCTTCACCATGTTGGTGGGGAGGCGGGGCCGGCGACGGCGCTGGCGCTGCGCTTTGCGGACCGCCTGTCGGCGCCGGAGCGGACGCAGGGGCCGCTGGTCTGGATCGCGGCTGTTCTGGAGCCGTTCGGCCCCGGTCTCGCGCGCCAGGGCGTCGCCGCCAGCCGGTTGATCCTGGCGCGGGCGGAGCGCTCTGCCGATCGGCTCTGGGCGTTCGAGGAGGCGCTGCGCACGCCCGGCGTGGCGGCGGCGGTGGCTGAGCTGCCGGGCCTGGACCTGACGGCCGGGCGGCGGCTGCAGCTGGCGGCCGAGGCCGGCGGCGTCACGGGAATTCTTTTGTCTCTGGAGGGGGCGGCCATCCCCGCCGGCGTCGCGATGACGCGCTGGCATGTCGCGGCCGAGCCCTCCGCCGATCATCCGCTCGACCCGCGCGCGCCGGGTCGTCCGTTCTGGCGCTTGACCCTGGAGCGCGCGCGAAACGCCTCCCCGCATAGCTGGCGGGGAGATTGGTTCATGGAGGAAGACGATGACGCACTCTTCGCAGCAAGCATGCCGCTCGACCAACCGACAGATCCTCTCCATCGCCCTGACCCGGCTGTCGACCGACCGGCTGCGCCGCCGTTTCCAGCGGCTGCCGGCGGCTTCCGATCGGTCGGCTGAGAAGCCGCTGGTCACGGCGGTCGCGGTCAATGGCCGGCGGCTGATCGACGGGCTGGATCATCAGGCGGAGCAGGCTGGCCTGCGCCCGGGCATGGCGCTGGCGGACGCGCATGCGCTGGTCTCAGATCTGGTGGCGCGCGACGCCGACCCCGCGGCCGACCAGCGCTGCCTGGAGGATCTGGCGGATTGGTGCGGGCGCTACGCCCCCTGGACCGCGGCGGAGCCGGGGATCGCGCAGGGGCAGGGCGGAATCTGGATCGACGTGACCGGCTCCACCCACCTGTTCGGCGGGCCGGAGGCGATGCTGGCCGATCTGCTGGCCCGGCTGCGCAAGGCCGGCTTCTCCGCCCGCGCCGCGCTGGGGCCGACGGCGGGCGCGGCCTGGGCGCTGGCGCGCTACACCAGGGAGGCGACGGAGCAAGGATTAGTGTTCGCCGAGGACGGCCGGGCGTTGCGCGATCGCCTGGCGACGCTGCCGGTCTCCGCCTTGCGGCTGGACGCCGACGCGGTGCGGCTGTTGGAACGCTTCGGCTTGGAGCGGATCGGCGCCTTGCAGGGCATGGCGCGCGGGCCGCTGGTCGCGCGCTTCGGCCGCCGGCTGGCGCTGCGGCTGGATCAGATGTTCGGCCGGGTCGAGGAGCCGATCTC
>JBMLRS010000782.1:0-9006 GCA_049240905.1 Elsteraceae bacterium | reverse complement strand
CGCACGGGCATGGCCTCGTCGGCGCCGGCCGACTCGGGAGCCTCGCGCCGCCGCGTTGGCGGAGGCGGGCTCCAACCGCAGTTGAGGGCCGATGCTCTCGATCATTGGGCGATCTGCTCTATGATGTCGACGACGCGCGCCCCCTGACCTGAAGACGAGCGTCGCTCTCGCTCGTTCCGCCAAAGGAGTCCTGAAGTTGGTTGCAAATCAGTTGGAAGTGAACCCAGAGCGGCTGTGGGACAGCCTGGAGCGGTCGGCCGAGATCGGCAAGTTTCGCGAGGTCGGTCTGCGCCGCCTCGCGCTCTCCTCCGAAGATAAGCAGATGCGCGATCTGTTCGTGCAATGGACCAAGGAGGCCGGCTGCACGGTCGCGGTCGACGAGTTGGGCAACATCTTCGCGCGCCGGCCGGGACTTGATCCGTCGCTGCCGCCGGTGGCGATCGGCAGCCATCTCGACACGCAGATCTGCGGCGGGCGCTATGACGGGATTCTGGGGGTGCTGTGCGGCCTGGAGGTGGTGCGCAGCCTGAATGACCGCGGCATGCAGACCAAACGCGGCATCGAAGTGATCTGCTGGACCAATGAGGAGGGGGCGCGCTTCAGCCCGCCCATGATGGGCTCCATGGCCTTCGCCAATCTGCTGCCGCTGGAAACCGTGATGGCGACGACTGACGACGAAGGGATCAAGGTCGGCGACGCCCTGCGCGCGATCGGCTACGCCGGGCCGGAGAAGCTGGGCGCCCGAAAATTCGATTCCTATCTGGAGCTGCATATCGAGCAGGCCCCGGTGCTCGATCGCGAAGGCTGCGACGTCGGCGTCGTGGTCGGCGGCTACAAGACCCAGGCCCTGAAGCTGACCATCAAGGGCGACACCGGCCATGCCGGCGGCACGCCGATGGCGATGCGGCGCAACGCGCTGGTCGGGGCCGGCTACGTGATCGCGGCGGTCAACGACATCGGGCTGGCTTTCGCGCATGACGAAGGCCGCACCACCACGACCAAGATCGAGAGCTTCCCCAACCTGCCCGGCACCTACGCCGAGGAAGTGAAGCTGACTATCGATTTCCGCCATATCGACCATGGCCGCTTCGCGGAGATGCGCAAGGCGGTGGACGCCGCGATCGTCGAGGCGGGCAGGAAGGCGAATGTCGAGATCGAGGTGTTCGAGGGCTGGAGCTGGGGCTCCGAGCTGTTCGACCCGGAATGCATCGCGCTGTTGAAGAGCACGGCGGAGGAGCTTGGCATGCCCTATCGCGAGATGCGCAGCCAGGCAGGCCACGACGCCTACGCGGTCGCGACCATGGCGCCGACCGCGATGATCTTCACGCCCTGTCATGAAGGCATCAGCCATAACGTGAATGAAAACATCGAGCTCGCCCGCTCCATCCCCGGCGCGAACCTGCTGTTGAACGCGGCCGTGGCGCGGGCCAATCGATGAGCGTGGTGCTGATCGAACGACCGGAGGGGGGCGTCGCGCTCGTCCGGCTCAATCGACCGGAGGCGAAGAACGCGCTGAATATGGCCGTGCGGCGAGCGCTGCACGACGCCTTCGTCGCGTTGAGCGACGACGAGTCCGTTCGGGCGGTGATCCTGACAGGGAACGCCGAGGCCTTCGCCGCCGGGGCCGATCTGAAGGAGATCTCCGAGCTGGGGCCGATGGATGTGATCAGACGCGCGACCCATCGGCTCTCACGACCCATCGCGGAATGCCCGAAGCCGGTGATCGCCGCGATCAATGGCTTCGCGCTGGGCGGCGGGCTGGAGATCGCGCTGATGTGCGACATCCTGGTGGTGGGCGAGGGCGCCCAGCTTGGCCTGCCGGAGATCCGCGTCGGCGTGATGCCCGGCGCCGGCGGCACTCAGCGTCTCACCAAGTTGGTGGGCAAGCATCGCGCGATGCTGATGGCGCTCACGGCGGAGATCGTCAGCGGAAAGCAGGCCTATGAGTTGGGCATGGCGTCGAAGGTCGTCGCCGATGAGGCGGTTCTGGAGGAAGCCTTGGCCATCGCGAAGCGCATCGCCAGCTTCCCGCCGATCGGCGCGGCGATGATCAAAGAATCTATTCAGACCGCGGCCGAGCAGGGCATGGAGAACACCCTCGCGCTGGAGCGCAAATCCTTCGCGCTGCTGTTCTCCACCGAAGATCAGAAGGAAGGCGCCAAGGCCTTTCTGGAGAAGCGGAAGCCCAAGTTTCAGGGGCGTTAGAGGTCGAACGCCAGCTGCTTCGTCGCGGGCTTTACTCGCGTCGGGCGACGCACGCCGCTTTTTCGGCTGCCGTGGCGGGCTTGGACGCGGTCAGCCTCGGCCTGGGAGTCGCGGCGCTGGCGGATCGCCCAAAGCCGGTCTCTGGCAGTTTTGGCGGCCTGGACGGGGTCCACGATCGCCCTCGGATAATCGCGGTCGAGCCTAACGCCGAAGGGCGCCAAGGCGGCCGGATCGGCGCGCCAGGGGGCGTGCAGCAGCGGCGTCGGCAGCGCCGCCAGCTCCGGGACCCAGCGGCGGATGAAGGCGCCGTCGGGATCCTGGTCGTTTGACTGCTTCTCCGGGCTGTAGAGCCGGATGGTGTTCACGCCCGTGACGCCGGATTGCATCTGTATCTGCGGATAATGGATGCCCGGCTCATAATCCGTGAACAGGCGGGCGAGGGTGAGGGACGGTTCGCGCCAATGCAGCCAGAGCTGATAGGACGCCACGCTGACCAGCATCGCGCGCATGCGGAAATTGATCCAGCCATTGGCCGACAGCGCGCGCATGCAGGCGTCGACGAAGGGGAGGCCGGTGCGGCCCTCGGCCCAGGCGGCATGGAAAGCGGGATTGAAGTCAGGCTCGCGCAGTCCGTCATAGACGCGGGCCATGTTCTCGAACTCCAAGCGCGGCTCGTCCTCCAGCTTCTGCATGAAATGGCAGCGCCAGTGGAGGCGGGCCTGAAAGGAAATCAGCCCCGCCGCGCGCGGCTTGCGGAGGATCGGGTCAAGGTCCTTCAGGGCGTCGAGCCGCGCCAGGGTCGCCTGATAGACTTCGCGGGTGGAGAGCGCGCCATAGGCCAGCGCCACCGATAACCGAGAGCAGCTTTCCTCCGCCGTCAGCGGGGACGACATGCCCCGGCGATAGCTCAGGCTGCGGTCCTCCAGAAAGCTGGTCAGCAGCGCGGTCGCCGCGGATCGGGTCGCGGTCTGCCGGCCGGGGCAGGGATCGGGCGGCAGGCGCAGGTCTTCCAGGGTTGGAAGGGGCGCGGAGGAGAGTTGCGGCGCCTCCAACCGCGCGGGCGGCGCGGCGATCGGCGCCCGCATGCGCGCTTCCCATCGCGCGGCCCAGCCGTCACGGGTCTTCAGGCGTCGGATCACGCCGGATTGCGGGAACTCGCGCCAGGACACGCCGTGGCTTCGCGCCCAGGCGGCGACCCGCAGGTCCCGCGCGTAGGTCCAGCCGTCGCCGGTTTCCTCATGGCTGAACAGCCCGGCGATCCCGTGAGACAGACGGATCCGCTCCAGGACCTCCTCGACCGCGCCGATCTCCACCACCAGTCGCGAGCCAAGATCGCGCAGCGATTTATCCAACTCGACCAGAAGCTCGCGCACGGCCAGCCAATGGCGCGCGGAGACGGTGTCTTGGCGCCAGTAATCCGGCTCCACCACATAGAGCGGAAGGACCGGGCCGTGTCGGGCGGCCTCGGCCAGGGGCGCATGATCGGCGACGCGCAGATCACGCTTGAACCAGACGATTTGCAGGACCATGCGCGAGATCTAAGGCGATCTTCCGGCGTGGCCAGAGGCTTGCGCCTCTTCCCCGATCCGGTGACGGACCCGGACCATGAACGGGGCCATTCGGCGGAACCATGATCTGGCGGATATGACGATCGAAGCGACGTTGATCGGCCTCGGCGCCGGCGCCTTCCAGGACGGCGGCGCGGACGATCATTATCCCGCCAGACAACGCATGACGGCCTGTTCGGTCGCCTGCAGATGCGCGTCCATCAAGGCGACGGCGCGATCGGCGTCACGGTCGATGGCGGCGGCCATCACGGCGCGATGCTCCGCCTCCACGTCGCGCGCAGGGGCGTCGGCCTGCTGATGACGCAGCACGCGGATCTTGCGGTAGCGCTCGGAATGGTCGGTCAGCATGCTCCAGAAACGCAGCAGCCATTCCGACCCGCAGCCAGCGACGAGCGCCAAATGGAAGCGGCGATGCTGGGTCTCCCATTGGGTCGCGGCGGCGCGATCATCGGGCGAGGCGGGCAAGGGCGTGCGGGAGAGCAGATGCATGGCGGCCAGGATCTCCGCCTCCCACGCCGCTTCGCCGCGCTCGATCGCCTGGGTCAGGCATAGGGCCTCAATCTGGCGCCGGGCGCGCATCAGGTCCGCGAAGCCTTCGGCCGAGGCGGCGGTCACGCGGAAGCCGCGGTTGCTCTCCGTCTCCACCAGCCCTTCCGTGGCGAGGCGGGTGAGCGCCTCGCGGATCGGGGTGAGGCCCAGCTGAAAGCGCTCCTGCAGTTCCACCGCGCGCAGCCGATCCTCGGGCATCAGCGATCCCTGAAGGATTTCGCCGCGCAGCCGATCATAGGCGAGATCCGCGCGGGAGGAGGGCTCAAGGCTGGCGTTCATCGCTCAAGATTCACGTTGACGTAAAAATTTTATAAATTCACTGTCAGAATATATCAAGTGAAGCGCGATCAGGGTCAAAATGGAGAGCCGGATGGCTGAAACGTCTTGGGCGTTGGCGACGGTCGAAGCGGGCGGGCGTCCGGTCGCTTGTCTTGAGCAGGGCGGCAAGCTCTACGACCTCGGCAAAAGCCTGGCGCGCGTCGGTCTGGCCGGCGTCGGCTCGGTGATGGATCTCTGGGAGAACTGGGACGCTTCGCTGAAGGCGCTCGACGCCGCTTCGGCCAAGCTCGACGCGGCGGATGAAGTGACGGCGACGCGCCGCCTCGCCCCGCTGCTCTATCCCGGCAAGATCCTCTGCGCGGGTGCGAATTATTACGATCATCTGGCCGAAATGGGCATGCCCGGCGCGAAGAAGGAGGACCAACGGCTGTTCTTCTTCATGAAGCCGCCGCGCAACGCCGTCGTGGGCGAGGGCGCGACCGTGCATATGCCGATCGGCACCAAGGCGTTCGACTGGGAAGTGGAGTTGGCGCTGGTGATCGGCCGCCGGGCGCGCAACGTCTCGGTCGAGGACGCGATGTCCTATGTCGCCGGTTACACCGTGGCGGTTGATTTCTCCGCACGCGACCATAACCGCGCGCCGGAAACCTTCTACAAGCTGGACTGGGTGGCGGGCAAAGCCAACGACACTTGCTGCCCGATGGGCCCGCGCTTCACGCCGGCCCGGCCCGAGGTGAATTGGCAGGATATTTCGCTGAAGCTGTCGGTCAACGGCGCGCTGAAGCAGGACGGTCGCTCAAGCCAGATGATCTTCACGATCGCGGAGCAGATCGCTACCGCCTCGCGCATCATGACCCTGGATCCCGGCGACGTGCTGCTGACCGGCACCCCCGCCGGCGTCGGCGCGCCGAAGGGAACCTTCCTGTCGGTCGGCGACGAGGTCGCGGCTGAGATCGAGGGCGTCGGACGGCTCCAACTCACCATCTGTCCGGAGCGCTAAGCGCCTTCGCCGGCCAGTGAAGCTTGGCTATGGCATGTGAGGTCGTCGCCGCTGGGCGGCCATGCGGTCGATGATCTCGCCGACAGGTAGAATCGACGAAATCAGGGCGTGAAAATCGGATTCATCTGCACAGGCTCGTTCTCCCGCGCATCCGCGCCGCCAGTTTCAACGCCGAAGTAGATCATCATGCTGATCAGCATGAGCGACGCGATGCCGACCTGCTGCGAGATGAAGCTTTCGCGCTGCAGGCAAAAAAGATTGAGGGCCACGATGAGCAGCGCGGAGCCCGCCGAGCCCACGAAAAAGATCCGCGAAAGACGCGACCGATCATAGTAGGAGACCGCGCCCAACAGAATGCAAACAAGGGTGGGAAGCGTGGCGCCGACATGGACCGCGTTCGGGGCCGCCTGCGCGATCGCAGAAATCTGCACGCGCTGAAGCGCCGTTATCGCTGTGTCGTTGACGAGCGAGAGCAGGAACGCCGCCCCCGCTAATCCTACCCCTGAGTTGCGTATTGGCATGACCAGATCCTTTGCTTTCTCGCATTGGCCGCGGTTTTCTAACCGCTCCGATAAAATTTAAACATTATTTTACTGTGAATAAAAAGAGACCCCAACACGCGCGTATGCAGCCGATCAGGCTCTCGCCTTAACCCTCGGCGAGATTGCGCCGTTTCGTCGCGCCACTGGAGGCGAGAGCGCTTTTCGCGCTCAATGTGACTCGTGAATGGAGTCGAGGGAGCGAGGCATGGCGTCCGTAATCGTATCGGTGGAGCCGTTCGATCTGGTGGTGTTCGGCGGCACCGGGGATCTAGCCTATCGGAAGCTATACCCGTCCCTGTACCAACGGGATCGGGATCGGCAATTCACCGATCCGACCCGAATCATCTCCGCCTCCAGGTCGGAGATCTCCACTGACCAGCTTCGCGCGCAGGCGGGGGAGGCGCTGCGCCGCTATCTTCCGCCGGAACAGCTTGATCCTTCCGTGCTGGAGCGGTTTCTCGCGCGGCTGATCCATGTCTCGCTCGACGCGTCAGGCGACCGCGGCTGGTCGGAACTCAAGTCGCATCTGCCGCCTGACGCTCCTGGCGTGCGGATGTATTATCTGGCGACCTCTCCGGACCGATTCGGCGACATCGCGCAGCGCCTAGGGGCGCATGACCTGGTGCGGGCGGACGCTCGCGTGGTGCTGGAGAAGCCTTTGGGCAAGGATCTGGCCTCGGCCGCCGCGATCAACGCCCAGGTGGCGAGCGTCTTCGCCGAGCGCCAAGTCTACCGCATCGACCATTATCTGGGGAAAGAGACCGTCCAGAACCTGATGGCGCTGCGGTTCGCGAACGCGCTGTTCGAGCCGCTGTGGAACGCCGCCAACATCGATCACGTGCAGATCACCGTCGCCGAGACCATCGGCGTCGGGCAGCGCGGGGACTACTATGACGGGGCGGGCGCTCTGCGCGACATGGTCCAGAACCATCTTCTGCAGATGCTGTGCCTGGTGGCGATGGAGCCGCCCGCCTCTCTGGCTCCTGACGCCGTGCGCGACGAGAAGGTGAAGGTGTTGAAAGCGTTGCGCCCGATCGATCGGGACAATCTCGCCCAAACTGCGGTGTTTGGCCAATACCGCGCCGGCGCCTGCGACGGCGTCGCCGTGCCAGGCTATCTGGAGGACCTCGGCCGCGAGGCGAGCCACACCGAGACCTTTGTGGCGCTGAAGACGGAGATTGCGAATTGGCGCTGGGCCGGCGTGCCCTTCTATCTGCGGTCCGGCAAGCGGATGGAGAGTCGCGTGTCGGAGATCGTGGTGAGTTTCCGTCCGGCGCGTCACTCAATCTTCGACCCGGCGGTCGGGCCATTGTTGGGCAATCGGCTGGTGGTGCGGCTGCAGCCCGACGAGGCCGTCACGCTCTGGGTGACCATCAAAGATCCCGGGCCGGGCGGCATGCGCCTGCGTCACGTGCCCTTGGACATGAGTTTCGCCAAGACATTCGACGTGCATTTCCCCGACGCGTATGAGCGCCTGTTGATGGACGTGGTGCGAGGGAATCAGACCCTGTTCATGCGCCGCGACGAAGTGGAGACGGCTTGGCGCTGGATCGACCCGATCGTGGCTGCCTGGCGCGAGACGGCGGATCCGCCGCGGCCCTATCCCGCCGGAAGTTGGGGGCCGGCCGCCTCAGTGGCTCTGGTGGAGCGGGATCGCCGAACCTGGCATGAGGAGTTGAGCTGATCGCCAAACGCCGCGTCAGGGGAGTTTGTTGAAGAAGGCCGCGATCTCCGCCGCGGCGCGATCAGGATCCTCGCGATGGGGGAAATGGCCGACCCCGGGAAACGGCGCGAGGTCGAGGTCGGCGAAGGTTTCGCCCAGCCGATCGGTCCAGGCGTAGGGGAAGATCGGGTCGTGGTCGGACCAACGCACGCAGGTCGGCAGGGCGATCCGCGGGGCAGGCGGCAGCCTGCCCTCCATCATCGCGATCCTGCCGGCGTGCGCCGCTCGGTACCAGGCGAAGCCGCCTGCGAGATTGCCGGGCTTCATGAAATTGTCGATGAAGTCGGCGCGCACGGCGTCGAACGCGTCCTTGCGATGCGCCCAGTGAGTCAGGAAATGGCCGATATAGGCGTCGCAGGAAGCGTGCGTCGCGCCGACGAGAGCGGGGGCCATCGGTTGCTGATTGAAGGACTGATACCAGATCTCGTTCAATCGATCCGCCGCGCCCATCCTCGGGCCGATTCCGGGATGAACAAAGTTAAACAGGAACAGGCCGCGCAACCGCTCCGGGGCCGAGCGAGCCAGCGCCTGGATCACGGCGCCGCCGACGTCATGGCCGATCACGCCCACGGGACCCAGGTCGAGCGCCGCGATCAAGCTGGCCATGTCCGCGGCGTGATCGGCCGCGCCATAGGGGCCATCGGGCTTGTCGCTGTCGCCGAAGCCGCGCAGATCCGGCGCGATCAAGCGAAAACGGTCGGCGAGCCGAGTCATAACCGGCTCCCAGGTCAACCAGAATTCGGGCCAACCATGCAGGAGCAAAAGCGGGCGGCCGGCTCCCGCCATCGCGACGTGAAACGTCGCGCCGTTTGCGGTGACGGCGGCGTGCTCGATCATGGCCGCTTATCCATCGGCCCTGGATGGCGGAAGATGCCGACAGTCCATCCCCGGTTCACGGTCTCTCGCTCGAAGCTGGCTCCCATCCTTTTGGCGACGCGGATCGAGGGGCCGTTGTCCAGCGCAACGCAGCTGATCAGCGTGGTCCAGCCAAGCTCCTGGTAGGCGTAGTCGCGGGCGCGAAGCGCGGCCTCCGTGACGAAGCCTTTGCCTTGATGCGCCTTCAAGAGGCCCCAGCCGACCTCCTGCTCGGGCCAGCCATGCGGGTTCCACAGGCCGCAATAGCCAAGGAAGGCGCCGCTG
>JBMLRS010000781.1:0-19410 GCA_049240905.1 Elsteraceae bacterium | reverse complement strand
CGACCGTCTCCTCGATCGGCACGGTCGGGTCCAGCCGCGCGGGACGATAGACGTCGATATAGTCAAGGCGCAGGCGCTTCAGGCTGTAGGCCAGGAAGTTCTTCACGGCGGCCGGCCGACCGTCGAAGCCAGTCCAGTTCCCGTCAGGGTCGCGCAAGGCCCCGAACTTCACGCTGACCACGGCCTGATCGCGAATTCGGCCGGCCAAGGCCTCGCCTATCAACAGCTCATTGTCGCCCATGCCGTAGAAATCGCCGGTGTCGATCAAGGTGACGCCGGCCTCGAGCGCGGCGTGAATAGTGGCCAGGCTCTCCACCCGATCCGCCGCGCCATACACGTCGGACATGCCCATGCAACCAAGACCGAGCGCCGAGACCTGCGGGCCGCCTGCGCCGAGAAAGCGATGCTTCATCTTTTCATTCCTTCCGAGGGGAAGCGCCGCGGCGCTCCGATGGCCCGCTTTCTAGCGTCGCTCGCTCTGTGCGATAATCCATCGTTTGAAGAACAACTTGTTCGGAATTTTGAACAATGACCGACCCCGACCTCGCCGATCTGGATGCTTTCGTCGCTGTCGCGCGGCAGCGTAGTTTCCGCGGCGCCGCCAACCTGCGCGGCGTCTCCGCCTCGTCGCTCAGCGAAGCGTTGCGCCGATTGGAGGCGCGGTTGGGGGTTCGGCTGTTGAACCGAACGACGCGCAGCGTCACCTTGACCGAAGTGGGGGAGCGGCTGTTGAACCGCTTGAGTCCCGCCCTGAGCGACATCGCCGGGGCGTTGGATGCGGTGAACAGCTTCCGCGACAGCCCGATCGGCGCCCTGCGGCTGAATGTTCCGACGGTGGTCGCCCGGCTGATCCTGCCGCCGTTGGTCGGCCCCTTCCTGGAGCGCCATCCCGGCGTGACCCTGGAGATTGCGAACGAGGACCGTTTCATCGACGTGCTGGCCGCCGGTTTCGACGCGGGCGTGCGCTACGGCGAGAGTCTGGAGCGGGACATGATCGCCATCCCGATCGGGCCGCGCCGTCAACGCTTTGTGACTGCCGCCGCCCCCGCCTATCTGACCCGGCATGGGCGCCCCGTCCATCCTGAGGACCTGCTCAAGCATCGCTGCGTCCGCCACCGCTTCGACAGCGGGGCTCTGGCGGACTGGGAGTTCGAGCGGAACGGCGAAACCGTGAAGATCAAGCCCGATGGCCCGCTGATCGCGACGACCATCGATCTGGAATTGGCCGCCGCGCTGCAAGGCCTTGGCGTCATCCACAGCTTCGACGGCTTCCTGGCCGACGCGCTGCGCTCCGGCGCGCTCGAGCCGGTGCTGGAGGATTGGTCCACCGCCTTCCCTGGGCCGTTTCTGTACTATCACAGCCGTCGGCACATGCCGGGCCCGCTGCGCGCCTTCCTAGACTTCCTGAAAGAAGAGCGGGGAAGGCCTTCTAGGCCATGAGGTGCTGGCCGCCGTCGATGGGAATTATCGTTCCCGTGATCAGGGCGGCCGCGTCGCTGACCAGAAAGGCCGCGAGCCGACCGACGTCCCAGATGTCCGGTTGCTGTCGCGCGGGAGCCTGCGCCGAGGCGCGCGCGAGCAGTTCGTCGAACCGATCGATGCCGGAGGCCGCCCGGGTCTTGATCGGCCCCGGCGAGATCGCGTGGACGCGGATCGACTGCGGACCGAGTTCGGCCGCGAGATAACGGACGCCGCTCTCCAGCGCCGCCTTGACCGGCCCCATGATGTTGTAATGCTCCACCACCCGCTCCGAGCCGTAGAAAGTGACCGTCAACAGGCAGCCGCCGTTGGGCATCAGCGGCTCCGCCAGCCGCGCCATACGGATGAAGGAATGGCAGGAGACGTCCATCGCCATGGCGAAGCCCGCTGCGGAGCAATCGGTCACCCGGCCATGCAGGTCCTCCTTCGGCGCGAAGGCGATGGAATGCAGCAAGAAATCGAGCCCGCCCCATTCCGTCTTGATCCGCTCGAAGACCGCCTCCAGCTCCCCGGCGACGCGGACGTCGCAGCGCATGAAGATCTCCGCGCCCAGCGCGTCGGCCACCGGGCGGACATAGGGGTCGGCTTTCTCGTTGACGTAAGTGAAGGCGAGCCGCGCGCCGGCGGCGGCGAACGCCTCGGCGCAGCCGGCGGCGATGCTGTGGTCGTTGGCGACGCCGATCACCAGGCCGCGCTTGCCTCTGAGATCGACGATGGGCGTGGTGACGTTCATTCGGCCTCTCCAAAAATTCATCGCCTGACGAGCGCGGCCGTATGCTCGACGATCATGGCTTCTTCGTCGGTCGGAACGACCCAGACCGCGATCCTGCTGTCCGCCGCATCGACGCGGCGCGGTTCCTTCGATTCAGCCGCGTTGGCGGCCCCGTCGAGGGTGAGGCCAAGCCAGCCAAGGCCATGGCAGACCGCCTGACGGATCGCCGGCGCGTTCTCCCCGACCCCGGCGGTGAAGACGAAGCCGTCCAACCCGCCCATGACGCTGGCGATCGCGCCGCTCTCTCGGATGATCCGATGGGTGAAGGAGGCGATCGCCTCCGCCGCGCGGGGATCCTCGCTCGCCAGCAGAACGCGCATGTCGCTGCTGATCCCGGAGAGCCCGAGCAGGCCCGACTTGCGATAGAGCAGATCCTCCAACGCCTCGGGCGTCATCTTGAGTTGCTGGAGCAGATGCAACGTCACGCCGGGGTCCAGGGTTCCGCAGCGCGTGCCCATCACCAACCCGTCGAGGGCGGTGAAACCCATCGAGCTGTCGACGCTGCGCCCGTCCCGAACGCCGCAGAGACTGGCCCCGTTCCCGAGATGGGCGACGATCACCTTGCCCGCCGCCAGATCGGGATCCAGCGCGCGCAAACGCTGCGAGACATACTCGTAGGATAGGCCGTGGAAGCCGTAGCGCCGAACGCCCTGTTCGGCCAGGGCGCGCGGCAAGGCGAAGCGCGTGACGACCGGGTCTTGCCCGTGATGGAAGGAAGTATCGAAGCAGGCGATCTGCGGCAGCGCCGGCCGCACGGCGGCGACCGCGCGGATCGCCGCCAGGTTGTGCGGCTGGTGCAAGGGGGCGAGCGGGCTGAGCCGGTCGAGCGCCTCCAGCGTCTCGGCGTCGATGCGGATCGGCGCGCCGAAAGCGGCCCCGCCATGGACGACGCGATGGCCGACCGCGATCAACCGCTCCTCGCCCAGGTGATCGTCGATCCAGCGCAGCAGACCGTCGAGGAAATCCTCGTGCGCGCCGCTGGGCCAGCGGCGCTCGGTCATCGTTTCGCCGGCCGCGTTCCAAACGATCAAGTGAGGGTCGACGCCGACGCCCTCGATGACGCCCTTGAGCGCGAGAGTCCGTTCCGCGCCCAGTTGGAACAGAGCGAACTTGAGGCTCGAAGAGCCGGCGTTGAGCGTGAGGATCGCCTCTGGCATCAGACGCGCGGCCGCTTGGCTTGCGCGAAAGCGACCGCCACCGCGCAGGAGGCGATCCGCGTGCGTTCGCCGTCCGCGCGACTGGTGAGGATGATCGGCGCGCGGGCGCCGAGCACGACGCCGGCGGCGTCCGCGCCGGCCAGAAAGGTCAATTGCTTGGCGAGCATGTTGCCGGCTTCCATGTCGGGCACCACCAGGATGTCGGCCTGGCCCGCCACGTCGGAATGGATGCCTTTCTCCCTCGCCGCCTCCGGGCTGATCGCGTTGTCGAACGCCAGAGGCCCATCCAGCCGACCGCCGGTGATCTGGCCGCGCTCCGCCATCTTGCAGAGAGCCGCAGCGTCCAGCGTGGAGCGAAGCTTGGAGGTGATCGTCTCCACAGCGGACAGGATCGCGACGCGCGGGCTGGCGATGCCCATGACCAAGGCCAGATCGATCGCGTTCTGCACGATGTCTCGCTTGTCCTCCAGGCTGGGCGCGATGTTGATCGCCGCGTCGGTCAGCAGCAGCGGTCGAGGATAACTCGGCACATCCATCAGATAGACATGGCTGATCCGCCGCTCGGTTCGCAGGCCGGTCTCTGCCGCCACGACCGCGCTCATCAGCTCGTCCGTGTGCAAGGAGCCTTTCATCAGCAACTCCGCCTCGCCCGCCCGCACCAACGCGACGGCCTGGGCGGCGGCGGCATGGCTGTGCGGCGCGGGAACCAGACGGAAGGGCGAGACGTCCACCCCCGCCTCCTTCGCCGCTGCGAGAATCTTCGCCTCCGGCCCGACCAGGATCGGCTGAATCAACCCCAGGGCCGCCGCCTCGACCACCGCGGCGATCGCCGAGGCGCTGCAGGGATGGGCCACCGCCGTCGGCGCCGCCGGCAGATCGTCGACCGACGCGAGCAGCTTGCGATAGCGCTCATGCGTGGAGCTTTGGCCTGCGACCGTCGATGCTTCGGGATGAGTCACGCCATACGCCTCTTGATGATCGGTGCTGCGCTGCGGCATAGCCGGGGCGGCGGCCCGGCGCCTTGACGCAGATCAAGCCGAAGGGCCGCCGCGCATGGTACCTGAGTTTGCTGAAGCTTTAGGAGACAGCATGGCGGAAGGCGAGCAGGACGAGGCGATCGCCTTCATGTCGGACCCCGCGCGGGTCGGCCTGGAGCCGGTCGAGGTGATCGAGACCCATGGCTCCCTGGTCTTTCTCGCGGGCGACCGCGCCTACAAGATGAAGAAGGCGGTGCGTTACAGCTATCTCGACTATTCCACCCTCGCGCGCCGAAAGGCCGCCTGCGAGGAGGAATTGGCGATCAACGCGCGCTTCGCTCCATCGCTCTATCTGGCGGCGCGGCCGATCACCCGCGAAGCGGACGGCGCGCTGGCGCTGAACGGCTCTGGCGCGCCGATCGAATGGCTGGTGGAGATGCGGCGCTTCGACGGGGCGACCCAGTTCGACCGTCTGGCGAAGGAGGGCCGGCTGACCCTGGCGATGATGCGTCAGTTGGCCGACCAGATCGCCGCCGCGCATGACCAAGCGGCGCCGACGCAGGCCTTCGGCGACGCGGCGAGCTATCGCCGGATCTACGACAACATCGCCCGCGACCTGCGCGCTTTCGTGGCTGAGGGCCTTCCCGAACCGCAGGTGGAGGCCTGGTCGACCCAGGCCCTCGTTGCGCTTGAGGCCCAGGCGCCGCTGCTGGAGCGCCGACGCCTCGAGGGGCGGGTCCGGCCCGGCCACGGCGACCTGCATCTGGCGAACATTTGCCTCGCGGAGGGCGCCGCGACCCTGTTCGACGCGATCGAGTTCGACCCCGCCCTGTCCAACATCGACGTGCTCTATGACCTCGCCTTTCTGCTGATGGACCTCTGGTCGCGCGGCCTGCGGCGCGAGGCGAACGCGGTGTTCAACCGCTATCTCGACCTCCGCGACGAAGGCGACGGGCTGCCGGCGCTGCCATTGTTTCTGTCGCTGCGCGCGGCGATCCGCGCCCAGGTCACCTTCGCCGCGACCCGCAACGCCCACAGCGCGGAGGGGATCGACGCGAAACGGGATCTGTCGCGCGACTATCTCGCTCTGGCGGTGGCGTTGCTGCGGCCGACGCCACCGCGTGTGATCGCCGTGGGCGGCTTGAGCGGGACGGGAAAATCCACCCTCTCCCAGGCCTTGGCCCCGCTGATCGGCGCAGCGCCGGGAGCGCGCGCGCTGCGTTCGGACGTGCTGCGCAAGCGCGCCTTCGGCGTGGCGCCGGAAACCAGACTGCCGCCCGAAGCCTATGCTCCGGAAGGCCATCGCCTGACCTATCGCCGATTGCTGTTGGAAGTGGAGCGGACCTTGGCGAGCGGCCTGAGCGTGATCGCGGACGCCGTCTTCGGCCGGGAGGAGGAGCGCGCGGGCGTCGAGGCGGCGGCGGCCAAGATGGGCGCGCCCTTCGCGGCGCTGTGGTTGACGGCGCCGCAATCAGCGCTGGAGGAGCGTGTGGCGGCCCGCGTGGGCGACGCCTCGGACGCGACGGTCGCCGTGGTGCGCGCCCAGATCGCGCAGGCGGAGCGGCCGATAGGATGGATCGAACTCGACGCGAGCGCCGACCCCGAGGCGACGGCGTCGAGCGGGCGCGCGGCGCTTGGTCTGGATTAGCGCGTTGTCACTTCAGCCTGAATCTCGAAAAGCCGAAAACGCGCTGTTTTCATGAAGTTCTGAACAAGATCGGCTTCGACGTGAGCGGATCCTTTTCTAGTTGGTGATCCGGCTTTCGATCGGTTTGCAGTAGACCGCGCCCTCCAACCGATGGCCGGCGGCCAGGAAACAGTTCGCCCCGTCGGGGGCGATCCCGGTCGGCGCGCAGCGGACCAGGCTGCAGTTCAATTGCCGGCCCAGGCTCTCAAGCGCGTCGATCAGCGCCTCGAACACGGCGTCCGGATCGAACATGTCCAGCACCACGAAATAGTTGGCGGTGAGGATGGATCCGTGCCGCAGATCCTGCTCGCGCACGTAGCAGAACAGCCCGGAAGGATGGGGATTGTTGGCGCGATGCGCCACGATGACGCCATGGCGCGCCGCCGAACGCGGATCCGCCGCGCGGCGCGCGAACCGGCGCCATTCCGTCAGATCGACCGTCGGCGCGGCCTGCCGGATCAGCGGATAGGCCGCATGCAGCTGCGAACGGTCGAGCGGGCGAACGATGAAGCTTTGCATACCATCCGACATCGGGCGAGTTGTGACAAACTGTCGCAACTCTAGCATCCCAGCCTTCGCAAGGGCTTGACCTAGATCAAACGCCCCCGCTTTCACGCCGAATCATTTCATCTCCGCGCAAAAAGGCGAGTAGAGTGCGCGGATGAAGGGGATCTGAAGCTTGAAAACCGATAGCGCCGTCTCCGCCGTGAGAACGATCACCGTGCGTCCTCGTCCGCTCATCATCGAAGCGGGCGGCGCGGTCGACCCCTGCTCGACTTGCGACGCGCGCAGCGAGAGCGTCTGTTCCTCGATCGACGAAGCGCATTTGGAGCGCCTGGCCTCCGCCGCGATCGTGACCGAGGTGGAGGCGGGGAAAACCTTCATCGCCGAAGGCGATCCCGCCAACGACTTCTACAACATCACGTCCGGCTCGGCGAAGATCTACAAGCTGTTGCCGGATGGTCGTCGCCAGATCACCGGCTTCGCGCAGTCGGGGGTTTTCCTGGGTTTGGCGGTGTCCGACGTCTACGCCTTCAGCGCTGAGGCGATCACCAAGCTGCGCTATTGCCGCTTCCCGCGGCGCAAGCTGCGCGCGCTGATGGATGATTTCCCCGCGCTGGAGAAGAGCCTGCTGCAGACCGCCTCCAACGAACTGGTGGCGGCGCAAGAGCAGATGCTGCTGCTGGGACGCAAGACCGCGCGGGAGCGGCTGGCCTCTTTCCTGCTGGCCCGCAGCGAGGCGGGCAAGCCCTGCGGCCACGGCCAGGACCATATCGACCTGCCGATGAGCCGCAGCGACATCGCCGACTATCTGGGCCTGACCATCGAGACGATCAGCCGAACCTTCACGCGGCTGAAGAACGAGAAGTTGATCGCCCTGCCCAATAACACCCGCGTCGACGTTCGTACCCGCGACGAACTGCCCCATGGGGCGGGCGGATCCGCCCGCGAAGATTAACGGACGGGTCCGGGTGGTTCTCACCCGGGGGCGCGCGATGGTTTGCGCCGCGCCGCCCGGACCCGGTCCGCGCCCTGCCCGGAAAGACGGCCAGCGCCTGCTCGGATTTTCTGTTCAGCAATTTTCTGCAAGCCGGCGGGGCTTGATCTCCCCTGAGCGCTTCGATAACAGAATCAACAGATTCTTTGTGTTTATACGGTCTCACAGCCTCGGGCGGGGCGCGAGACGCGCGCCGTCCTGATCCGGAGCCCTGCCTTGAGCGAGATCGAGACCGTTCGACGAGAGCTCGCCGAAGCGCGCCGCCAGCAAATGGCGATGGCCGAGGCTCTTGAAGCGGTCGCGCTTTCAACCTACGATCGCGACGAGATGCTCCGGCGCCTGCTACGCGCCGCGGCGGGGCTCTGCGGCGCGGATATCGGCGGGATTTCGCTGGTCGAAGGCGACGAACTGGTCGGCGCGATCACGCTGTCGGGCGATCCTGCGGACGAGGCGTTCATGCGCGGATTTCGCCTCTCCATGAGCGATACGGACAGCCTCAATATTCGCAGCCTGCTGAGCGGCGAACCGCTGCAGAACCCCGACGCTTTTGGATCGATGCCGGGCGACACGACAGGGCACGATCACTTCAAGTTCGCAGCGATCCTGAGCGCGCGCAGATCAATGAAGGATTGCAGATGGTTGAGCAGCGTCAGCCCATCCATCCGCGGCATGTTGATGTCGGACATCACCACGTCGAAGCCCGCGTCCGACTGCAGAAGCTCCAGAGCCTCTTGCCCGTCGCGCGCGAAGGCGAAGGAGAGCTCGCCGCTGCGGATGCGGCGTCGAAAAGTCATCAAAATCAGGGGTTCGACGTCTGGTTCGTCGTCCACGACGAGAATGCGCGCGGTCATACGGCGCCAACCTGAATTTGGAAAATATCCATTATCTTCTTCCGCCATTTCGACAATTTTTTCGCGTAAATTCGGCGGTGGGTCAATGTTGGTTGGGTTCAGCGGTCGCGGAAGATTTCGATCGACTGAGCGCGCCCCTTCAAGCTCGCCCGTCCATGACGGACCAAGGCGCGGGCGAGCGCTCCGGCCTCGGCGTCCCCGCTCAGGGTGACGGCGTCGATCATCTGACGGCTGATGATCAGGCTGCATTCGAAATCGCGGGTAAGGTCCTGCAACCGGCTCGCGGTGTTGATCGTGTCTCCGATCGCTGTGAAGGTCATCGCGCGCTCGTCGCCCAGATCGCCCAGGACCGCCGGCCCGCAGTGCAAGCCTATGCCCATCTGCATTGGCGGCAGCCCGGCGCTCTTCCGTTCAGCGTTCCAATCCTCGCAGGCCGCTATCATCGCATAGGCGCACCGGAGCGCGCGCGCCGGGTCGCTGAGTTGAGGCTCCGGAACGCCGAACAACGCCAGAAGCCCGTCTCCGATGAATTTCTCCAAGGTTCCGTCGAACCGGAACAGCTCCGTCACCATGCGGCCGTGAAAGCTGCGCAGCATCTCCATCACCGCTTCCGGTTGCTCGCTCTCGGCGAAGCTGGTGAAGCCGACGAGGTCGATGAACATCGCTGAGATCTGCAGTCGCCGGGGCGCGATGCCGCCTTCCCGCTGCGCCAGAAGCTCCACCAGGTTCGGCGAGAAATACCGGGAGAGGTTTTCGCGCGCTCGGTTCGCGGCGTCTCTTTGCGCGCGCATCTCTCGCATCTTGGCAAGGTCCGCAAGCGCCTTGTCGAGCGTCGCCTCAAGATCGGCGAAATCGATCGGCTTCACGACAAAATCGAAAGCCCCGCGGTTCATCGCCGTGCGCAGATTGCTCATGTCGCTATAGGCGGAGATCACCACCGCGCGCAGATCATCATAGGATTGGAGATGGCCAAGCAGCGTCAACCCGTCAATTCGCGGCATATTGATGTCTGACATTACGACATCAAAAGCCGGGTCAACCCGCAGAAGATCGAGCGCTTCCTGTCCATCACGAAGGAAGGTGAAAGATAATTCGCCACTCGAAATGCGTCGCTTAAAGGTCTGCAACACCAAAGGTAAAACATCTGTTTCATCATCCACGATGAGCACCCGGTAGAGTCTTGGCGCTTCGTTCAAAGCTGATTTGTCGGGCTTTGGATCCATATCGCGCGACATCGTTTTCCAATCACAACTTCATTAATCTCGGTTGCTCAGCTTGATATCCGTCCTTGAGTTGGTTAACAAGTATTCCACCGTTATATCGTGTTTTTTAAAGAATCTTCTTCCGCCTGATCGAGCCCCCGGCTCGTCGAACCAACAGGGAACGCCGGAACGACCTTATCTGGAGTCGCCTGCTTGACTGACGTTGAGACCCTGCGGAAAGAGCTCGCCGAAGCCCGCCAGCGACAGACGGCGCTGACGCAAACGCTGGAGTCGGTCGCGCGTTTCGGCCGCAACCCCGACGATATGCTGCAGGGCCTGTTGAAGACCGCCTCGGCGCTTTGCGAAGCCAAGATCGGCGTGATCTTTCTAGTGGCTGGCGACGAGTTCGCCGCTGCGGCGACCCTGAACGGGGATCCGATCCAGCAGGCGGCGATGCGGTCATGGCGAATCCCGCTCAACGCGCCAGACTGGCCGATCGTTGAGCGTCTGGTCAGGGGCGAGGTCATCCAGGAGCCTGCATCCGGCGAGGGACGCTTTCCCGTGGAGGGTCACCAAGCCAGGATCGGGTCGGCGATCTGGGCCCCGATGACGCAGGAGGGCGTCTGCGTCGGCGTTTTCATGCTGGCTCGGGCGGAAGCAGGCCGGTTCACCGACGCCCAAGCGGAGTTGCTCCGCAGCTTCGCCGCTCATGCGCTCATCGTCACCCGGCACGCCAGACTGCTCCAGGATCTCCAAGGGCGGACCGCGGAACTGCAGGACTCGCTGGAACAGCAAGCCACAACGGCGGAAACGCTGAAGACCCTGAAGACGCTCAGCCGCTCGGCGTTCGATCTGGACGCGATGCTGAAGACGCTGATCCGGTCGGCGATGGCGCTCTGCGACGCGGATACGGGCGGACTTGTCGGCTCCGTCGATGGCGAACACCGTATGCTGGCGACGATCGGCTATGGGCCGATGATCGAACTCTGGACAAAGGAACGAGTGTTCAAGCCCGGCCGCAACTCCGTGATCGAACGGGTTCTGCTTTCGGGCGCCGTCGAAGTGATCGCCGACCTGGATCAGGAGTCGGAACTTCCGCATGCCGCCTTAATCACCAACAAATCAATCCTCGGCGTCCCCATGCTTCGGGGCCGCGAGATATTCGGCGTCTTCATTCTGAGCAAGCGCGCGCCGGGCGGCTTCACCGAGCGACAGATCGAACTCGCGAAAACCTTGAGCGATCAGGCGGTGATCGCCATCGGCAATCTAAATCTGTTCCGGGATCTGGAGGCGCGCACGGCGGAGCTCAACGCCGCGCTGCAGGAGCAGACCGCGACGGCGCAAACGCTCAAGACCCTTAGCCATGCGACCTTCGACCTTGACGCGATCCTGAATCAGCTCGTCGAGTCGGCGATGGCGCTCTGCGCGGCGAAGACCGGTTGCCTGCTCATCCGCAGCGACGACGCGTATCGGATCCGGGCGGCGGTCGGCTACGAACCCGATTTTGAAAGGCAGGTGCGAGCGAGCGAGTTTTCGCCCGGCCGCGACACCGTCACGGGCCGGGTCCTTCTGTCGGGTGAGGTCGAGATGATTTCCGACGCCGATGAAGAGCCGCACTTGCTGTTCAGCGGTCGCTCATACCCGCGCTCCGTGCTCGGCGTCCCGTTGCTGCGCGACGGCGAGATCGCCGGCGTTTTCATTCTCAACAAATGGGAGCCGAGCGGCTTCACCGAACGGCAGATCGATCTGGTCAAGACCTACGCCGACCAAGCCGTCATCGCCATCGTCAATCTGCGCCTGTTCAAGACGCTGGAGGAGCGGACGCTGGAGCTGAACGCCGCGCTGGAGCAGCAGACCACGACGGCGGAAATGCTGAAGATGATCAGCCATTCCGTGTTCGATCTCGACTTGGTGCTGAACACGCTTGTTGAATCGGCGATGTCGCTGTGCAACGCCAATTCCGGCTATCTGGTCACGCTAGCCAATGGCGAATATCGCACGCGCGCCGCCAAGGGAAGCCCTCCGCCGCTCGAGAAGCTTCTGAAGTCGCAGGTCTTCAAGCCGGGGCGACGCAGCATCACGCCGCGCGTTCTGCTGTCAGGCTCGGTGGAGATGATCGCCGACACCAAAAATGAGTCGGACTTCGCTTACAAAGATCTGACAATCAACCGTTCCGCGCTTGGCGTTCCCCTGATCCGCAACGGCGCCCTCGTCGGCGTTTTTGTTCTGAGCAAGCTGGAGCCGGGCGGCTTCACCGAGCGCCAGATCGAACTCGTGAAAACCTTCGCCGATCAGGCCGTGATCGCCATCGGAAATGTGCAGCTGCTGGGCGAGCTGGAGCAGCGGACGACCGAACTGGACCGCTCGCTTCACGCCCTGCGCATGGCCCAGGACCGACTGATCCAGACCGAGAAGCTGACAAGCCTCGGCCAATTGGCCGCCGGCATCGCCCATGAGATCCGAAATCCGCTGAACTTCGTCAGCAACTTCTCCAAGCTTTCGATCGACCTGGTCGCGGAGCTCAACGAAACGCTGAGCGGAACCGATCTTGCCCCGGCGCTGCGGGCGGACGTCGAAGAGCTGACCCAAACCTTGAGCGACAATCTGGGCAAGATTCGCCATCACGGGCTGAGGGCGGATTCCATCGTCAAGAACATGTTGCTCCACGCCCGTCAGGATGGCGGGGCGAAACGCGCGATCGATCTGAACGCCATGATCGAAGAGAGCCTCAATCTCGCCTATCATGGCGCACGCGCCGAACGGAGCGCGTTCAACATCACCCTTCAGCGCCAGTTCGACCGCACCCTCGGCAAGGTCGAGGTCTACCCGCAGGAGCTGACGCGCGTGCTGCTGAACCTGTTCTCCAACGGGTTCTATGCCGCCCAAGCGCGCGCCGGCGAGCCGGGCTTCGAGCCCTGCCTGAAGGTCTCGACCAAATCCGTTGGAGATCTGGTCGAGATTCGGGTGCGCGACAACGGGCATGGGGTTCCGGACGCCATCCGGGAGAAGCTCTTCACGCCCTTCTTCACCACCAAACCCGCCGGAGAGGGCACGGGCTTGGGGCTGTCGATCAGCTATGAGATCATCGTGAAGCAGCATGGCGGCTCCCTGTCGTTCGAGAGCGAGCCCGGTCAGTTCACGGAGTTCCTCATCGCTTTGCCACTCAAAGCAGACAGGGAGCGGTATCCATGAAGCCTCTGGTCCTGGTCGTTGACGACGAGCCCGACGTGGAGCCGCTGTACACGCAGCTGTTCCGCCGCGACCTGAGAAGCGGACGCTTCTCGATGGTCTTCGTCTCGTCCGGATCTGAGGCGCTGGCGCGCTTGTCGGAGCCGCAGCGGGTCAGCCTGCTCCTGTCGGATGTGAACATGCCGGGCATGACGGGGCTGGAGCTGGTGCCCAGGGTGAAGGCGCTTCAGCCCGACCTGCCGGTCATCATGATCACCGCCTATGGCGATTCCGAAACCCGCCGACGCGCGCTGGAATGCGGCGCGGAAGGGTTATTGACCAAACCCGTGGATTTTGAAGCGCTGCGCGGCGAGATCAACACTAGGCTGGCGACGCTCATCTGACGGCGCGAGCTGAGTTTTTCTCAATAATCTGCAGAAAATTCCGATGACCGTCACGAGACGGTCATCGAAAGCGCCTAACACGCCCCGAAACAAGGAGCGTATCGATGGCGCGCAAGAATGTTCTGATGATCGTGGTGGACCAGTGGCGGGCGGATTTCGTGCCCCATTTGATGCGCGCCCGCGGCGAGACGCCGTTCCTGAAGACGCCCAATCTCGACCGGCTCTGCCGGGAAGGCGTGACCTTCCCGAACCACGTCACAGTCACGCTGCCTTGCGGTCCCGCCCGGGCCAGCCTGATGACAGGCCTTTACATGATGAACCATCGCGCGGTGCAGAACACCGTGCCGCTGGACCAGCGCCATTTCAATCTGGCCAAGGCCCTGCGGGAGATCGGCTATGATCCCGCGCTGATCGGCTACACCACCACCGCGCCGGATCCGCGCTCGACCCATCCGAACGACCCGCGCTTCCTGCAGTTGGGCGACCTGATGGAGGGCTTCCGCTCGGTCGGCGCGTTCGAACCCAGCATGGACGGCTATTTCGGCTGGGTCGCGCAGAAGGGTTTCCCGCTGCCGCCGCAGCGCGAAGACATCTGGCTGCCGGAAGGCGTGGACGCCGTCCCCGGCGCGACCGATCGGCCGTCGCGCATCCCGCAGGAGCTGTCGGACACCAGCTACTTCACCGAACGGGCTCTGACCTATCTGAAGGGCAAGAACGGCAAGCCGTTCTTCCTGCATCTGGGCTATTACCGCCCGCACCCGCCCTTCGTGGCCCCTGCCCCCTATCACGCGATGTACCGACCGGAGGACATGCCCGGCCCGGTGCGCGCGGCCGATTGGCGGCAGGAGGCGGCGCAGCACCCGCTGCTCGATTTCTATCTCCAGAGCACCCATCAGGGATCGTTCTTCCAGGGCGCCCAGGGCAAGGCGCACGCCTTAAGCGACGCTGAGATCCGCCAGATGCGCGCGACTTATTGCGGTCTGATCACGGAGATCGACGACGCGCTGGGCAGGGTGTTCGCCTTCCTCGACGAGACCGGCCAGTGGGACGACACGCTGATCGTCTTCACCAGCGACCACGCCGAACAGCTTGGCGATCATTCCCTGCTGGGCAAGGTCTCCTATTTCGACGAGAGCTACCGGATCCCGCTTGTGGTGAAGGATCCCCAGCGCAAGGGAAATGGCGGGCGGATCGAGAACGCCTTCACCGAAAGCGTGGACGTGATGCCGACCATCATCGAGTGGCTGGGCGGCAAGACTCCCCGCGCCTGCGACGGTCGATCCGTCCTGCCGCTGGTGGCCGGCGAGGTTCCCGCCGATTGGCGCACCGAACTGCATTACGAGTTCGATTTCCGCGACATCTTCTATTCGGCGGCGGAGACCGCGACCGGCGTGTCGATGGATCAGGCCAGCCTCTGCGCGGTGCAGGACGAGCGCTACAAATACGTGCATTTCGCAAGCCTGCCGCCGCTGTTCTTCGATCTGAAGGCGGACCCGAACCAGTTCGTCAATCTCGCCGAAGACCCGGCCTACGCCAGCCTGATCCTGACCTACGCGCAGAAGGCGCTGTCCTGGCGCCTCACCCACGCCGAACGCACGCTCACCCATTACCGCAGCTCCTCGAGCGGCCTGCAGATTCGTGAGGATGGCGGCCCGGCGAAGACCCTGCGGACTGTCGACTAACGCCTGATCGCTTCACCCCAAGGAGACGACCATGACGCTGGAGTCTCCGGAGGCGATCCTGCTGACCAGGTTGGCGGTCAGCGTGATCGGCGACCATCTGCGTGACCGGCTGGATCCGACGCTGCGTTAATGCGCCCCCGCCAGGTGCGACGGCTCGGCGTGGATGATCACGCGGCGCGCGCCGGGGATTCGTTCCAGCGCGCGGGTCTCCAACTGCGCGATGGCGGCGTGGATGTCCTCCAGGCTCGCTTCGGGCGGGCAGTGGCAATGGCAGGTGATCAACAAGCCGCTGTCGCTGGATCGGATGCGGAAATTGTGCACGTCGTCGATCAGCCGGATCGCGGCGGCGATGTCCTCCATCTCCCGGCGAATGGGCGCGGCGCGGCGATCCTCCAGATCTTCCGCTGAGCCGATCCATTCCATCATCGGCTCCAGATGGGTGTCGATCTCCAGATCCTCGCCCAGTTCCGAGCGGATCACGGCCTCAAGTTCGGCGGATTGGCGATGCGCCTCATCCAGCTTGAGATCACCCGGCAGCTCAAGCGTGAGTCCAATGGAGGCGCGGCCGCCGACCAGCTCGACCGCGACGGAGGTGACCAGCTGCCCGCGATGGGCGGCGATGGAGCGGATGCGCTCCACGATCGTCTCCTCGTCCAGCGCCACCTGATCGACGCGGATCAGGCTGTCGGCGCCGGGGAACAGCCGGTCGATCGCCGCGTTCGCCGCCGCGATCGTGCGCGCCACCATCTCACGCGGCTGAGAGCGGCCGATATGGATCACGGCCTCCGCATGAATGATCGCGCCAACCGGGCGGACGCGCACCTGATCGACGCCGACGACCTTCGGCAGCGCCAGCAGCGCGTCGCGGATCTGATCGGCGACGCCCGCAGGCGCGGCGTCGATCAGGCTGTCGATCGTTCGGCGGGCGAGACCATAGCCGGCGTAGGCCACGAAGCAGGAGACGCCGAGCGCCGCCAGCGCGTCGCCCATCGGGAAGCCCAGCCACACTGCGCCCAACCCGACCAGCACCACCGCGGAGCTGACCATGTCGGAAGTGAAATGCAACGCGTCCGCCTCCAGAGCGGCGCTGCCGGTCTCCCGCGCCACCTTCTTCAGCGCTTGCGAGCGGAACCAATCCACCACGATCGAAACCAGCATGACGATGACCGCCGCCGCCGTGACCTCCACGCTGGCCGTCTCCGGCTCCAGCAGCCGATGCACCGCCTCGCGCGCGATGATCGCGGCGGTGAGGAACAGCAGCACGGTCTCCGCCAGCGCCGCGATGCCCTCCATCTTGGCGTGGCCGAAATGATGATCGTCGTCCGCCGGTTGATCGCTGAACCGCACCGCGAACCAGGTGATGATCGTGGCGCCCAGATCGATCAGGGAATGCGCCGCCTCGGACAGAATGCCGAGGCTGCCGGTCATCAATCCCACGACCAGCTTGGCCAGCGCCAGACCGCCGCTCGCCACGATGCTGGTGAGGGCGACATGGGCCTTGCGCGCCGCGGTGTCGGTTGCGTCCATGCGCGGGTCCCTCTCCATCGCAGTTTCACCCTAGCCGATCGCAAGAGATCGCGATGGCTCAACCGCTCTGAGTGAGCTCTCGTTCTAATATTAGAACAGACCGAAGGCAATATCCGTGAAGATCGTGATCGCCAAAAGAGTAAATATACCTGCGGCGATAATGCGAATGAGTTTTAACGGCAGTTTATTACTGAAAAAATTACCCATAAAGACGGCAGGGACATCCGCGATCATCATGCCCGCCGTGGTTCCGGCCGTGACCGCGATCAGGTCATTGAACCGGGCCGAAAGCACGACGGTGGCGATCTGCGTCTTGTCGCCCATCTCGACCAGGAAAAAGGCGATCAGGGTCGCCAGAAAGGCGCCGGCGTTGCTGGTCAACTCCGGCGCTTCCTCCGCCTTGTCCGGCACCAGGGTCCAGGCGGCCATGGCGAGGAAGGAGATCGCGAGACACCAGCGCAGCGCCTCTGGCGACAGCCAACCGGCGACCAGCGATCCGAACCAGGCCGCGCCCAGATGATTGAGGACGGTCGCGACGAAGATGCCGAGGATCACCGCGACCGGGGCGCGATAGCGCGCCGCCAGCATCAAGGCCAGAAGCTGGGTCTTGTCGCCGATCTCAGCCGCCAGAACCACGCCGGCGGACACAAAAAAAGCTTCCATGGAATGCACGTCAGGGGGTCAGGTGAAGGCGCGCCAATGGTTCGACGCCCCACCCAACCCCGGTGAGGGCGACCAACCAAAGGTCTCGCCAAACAGTCGTCGAGCGCGCCATGGGGTTTCCCCCAAGTCTGTTGACGCGCCCCTCTCTGGAGTTGAGAGCGGCTACTCCCCAATGATGGCGCTGTTCCTAAACCCCAAACGCGATGGGGTCAATCGCTACGGCGGGCCGGCAGCGATATTCACGCGGAAAGCGGGGTCACCCCACGGGATTTGAGAAGGCCCGAGCCGCGAAGGCGCTCGCGAGCATTCCGAAGACAAAGAGCGGAACGCCGAACCCGCTGTACCAGAGCGCCCGCTCGATCGGGGATTTCAGAAAGCGGGCCATCATCACGATCTGGACGACCACGAAGCCGGCGACGATCGCGGCGTTGATCCAGGCGCTCCAGGACAACAGCAAGGCGATCACAACAAGCTGCGGCGCGATCATGATCGCGCAGGCCACGCGCGCGGCGCCCTTCGGCCCCAGCATGACCGGCAGGGAGTTCACGCCCATCTCCTTGTCGCCCTTGATCGACTTGAAATCATTCAGGGTCATGATGCCGTGCGCGCCGACGCTGTAGAGCAACGCCAGGATGAGCACCTCGGTCGGCGGCAAGGCGCCGCCCAACATGGCGGCCGCGCCGGTGATCCAGGCCAAGCCCTCGTATGACAGGCCGCAGGCGGCGTTGCCCAGCCATCCATTCTCCTTCAACCGCAGGGGTGGCGCGCTGTAGGCCCAGGCGAAACAGACGCCAAGGATCGCGGCGACGAACACCCATGGGCCGAGGGTGGACGCCACAAGCAGGGACAGAATGGTCCAGACGATCGCGATATAGAGCCCCCAGGCCCCCGGAATCCGCCCGGAGGGGATCGGTCGGTTGGGTTCGTTGATCGCGTCGACATGGCGATCGAACCAGTCATTGACCGCCTGGCTCATCGCGCAAACCAAGGGGCCGGCCAACAGCACGCCGACCAGGGCCGTCGTCCAATTACCCAGGATCGACTGGTTGGAGGAGACCACGCCGCAGCCGAACGCCCACATCGGCGGAAACCAGGTGATCGGCTTGAGCAGCTCCAGCACCGCCGAGGGTGCGGGATAGGTCGAGGCGCGCATGACTGTCGAATCCTTGTGACGTCCTATTGGGTCAGCAAGAATGGACGCCCGCAAGCCTCCGTTCTATTTCAACGGAACGGGTCGCTCGACGCGATCAACGGCTCCGCCACTCCCAAACATCCCGCATAGAATCTGCTAATCCAACCGAGTTCACACAGGAGTTCACGATGTCCCTGCCGCTGTTTCACATGATCCCGAACGCGCCGAAGCCGGTCGCCCCCTACAGCCATGTCGTCGAAGCCGACGGCTGGCTGTTCGTCACCGGTCAACTCGCGACCGATCCGAATGACGACGATCTGCCCTTGCCGGAAGGCATCGTCGCGCAGACCCACAAGGTGATGGACAATTTGAAGCGCGCTCTGGCCGGCTGCGGCTCAGGCCTGCATGAAGTGGTCGCGGCGCGCTGCTTCCTGACCGAGTTCGACCGCGACTACGCGACCTTCAACGAGGTCTATAAAAGCTATTTCCCGTCGAACAAGCTGCCGGCGCGCACCACGGTGGGCGTCACCGGCCTAGCGCGAGGCGGGATCGTTGAGATCGACTTCATCGCGCGGCGAGCGGCCGCCTGACGCCCGGTCAGGCGAATTTGCGGATGACGAAATGCTTCCGCACGGGCTTCACCACTCGCCAGGTCCCCTTGAGGCCGCGGTCGCAGACGAACGCGTCGCCGGCCTTGAGGGTCTTGGGTTCGCCGCCTTCCGGGGTGATGACGCATTCGCCCTCCAGGAAGTGGCAGAACTCCCAAACCGGGTAGTCCATCCGGAACAGACCCTCGGTGCAACTCCATACGCCGGACACGAGCACGCCGTCCGCGCCAACCCAGGCGAGTTCGGTCCGGGTCTGGGGATCTCCCTCCAACGTCTCCGCGAAGAAGGGACGATTGATCAGCGGCTCGCCGGTACGTTCACGGAACAAGGTGAGGAGGGACATGCCTGGGCTTTCCGCAAAAGGTTGTCTGATCGCGCGTACAGCGATCAAGATGACGTGAAACGCTCCTCAGAACGAGCGTCGTCTTCAAGAAGAAGGAAATCATGCCCATGATCCGCATGAAGCAAGTCTGGTTCGCCCTCTGCCTGCTCGCCGCCACGACGCTCCAGCAGCCATCGAGCGCAGCCGACGTCACAGTGCTCAGCTCCGGCGGGCTGTATGACGCCGCCATCAAACTGGCGCCGGGTTTCGAAAGAGAGACC
>JBMLRS010000780.1:0-3766 GCA_049240905.1 Elsteraceae bacterium | reverse complement strand
CTGGTTCGACCCACCGTTTCACCCGAATCAATCGGTGCTGCTGCATCGCGAAGCAGGCGGCTATGCGGCCAAGCATGACGGCACGCCTTATCGTCCGACCGACCGCGCGGGCGGGCTGCTGCTGGCCAACGACGAGGATTCTTGGCGCAGGCTGCACGCGGCGCTGTTCTCCTGAGGAGCGGGCGTGCTGCTTGATCCGGCGACCCTGCTGCTGGCGGGGGCCGGGGTCTTCGTGATCGGCTTCATGAAGGGGGCTTTCGGCGGCGGCTTCGCCATCATTGGAATTCCCCTTCTGTCGCTGACGATGGACCCGATCACGGCGGGCGCTCTGTTGGCGCCGCTCTTCGTGGCGATGGATCTGTTCGCGTTGCTCTATTGGAAGCCCTCGACCTGGTCGAAGCCGGATCTGGCGATCCTGCTGCCCGGCCTTTGCGTCGGGATCGGCCTTGGCTATCTGACGTTGACGCTGCTCGACCGCAACGCCGTCTCCCTGGCGATGGCGTTGATCACCCTTACCTTCGCCGGTCTCTGGTTTCGCGGCGGCGGGAGGCAGACGCAAAGGCCGCGCTCGACCTTCAAGGCGGCTTTGGCCGGAGCCGCCTCCGGCGTCACCACCATGGTCGCCCATTCCGGCGGCCCGCCGCTGGCGATGTATCTGCTGCCGCTGGGGCTTTCCAAGACGCTCTACGCCGGCACGACCAGCCTGTTTTTCACCGCCGGCAACCTGATCAAGGTCGTTCCCTGGATAGCCGTCGCGCGCCCGACCAGCGAAGTCTGGATCCTGATGGCGATCTGCCTGCCCCTGGCTCCCCTCGGCGTCTGGTCCGGTTGGAAGCTGCATCAAAGGCTGGATCAGCAGCAGCTTTATCGGCTGTGCTACGGCCTCCTGGTCGTCACCGCGATGAAGCTGCTGTGGGACGGCGTGCATGGCTATCTGGGGCAGGGGTGATTAAGGCCACCCTGAAGCGGAGGATCGGCCCGTTCCAGGCGGCGTCTTCGCGGTCCAACTCTTCAATCGCCGAAACACCCGGGCAGCCTGCGACCGCCTTCCGCCAAAAGGCGAGGGCGGCCAGGTTTCCACGGGCGACCGCTACTTCCCATTGGCCGGGATAGCATTGGAAGATCGCCCGCGCGGCGTCGTTCCCGGCCCCAGCGCGGCGGTGCTTTTCGAGGATGAAGAACTCAGCCATGCTCCAATCCAACAGCAAGCCGCTGTGGGCGTGTCGGTTGATTAGAGCGAAGCCGATCAGAAAGCCCGCGCGCCGCAGCAGAAGCGGCGCTCGGCCCGGCTCTCGCCAGTAAGTGTCCAGCCACGGATAAGTGGCGAACCGCCCATCGTCGCCAACCTCGCCGCGCGTCGTCCCAGACCAGCGCCCTGAAAAATTGTGGATATGGATCTGGAGCAGATTCTCCAGTATGCCGCGCTCCAGAATGTTGGCTGCGGCGACCTCGACCACGTCGCTACTTCGGCTCGCGAATCACCGCCAGCGGCTGGAAAGACTGCACGGTCGGCATGATTTCCATGAAATTCACGTTCATATGCGCGGGCAGGGTGGCGACCCAGTGGATCGATTCCGCGATGTCGTCGGCGGTCAGCGGCACGGTGTCCGAATACATCTTGGAAGCCTTCTCCGCCTCGCCCTTGAAGCGGACCATGCTGAATTCGGTCTCGGCCAGGCCGGGCGCGATGTCGGTCACGCGCACGCCGGTGCCATGCAGATCGGCGCGCAGATTGAGCGAGAAATTGCGGATGAAGGCCTTGGTCGCGCCATAGACATTGCCGCCGGGATAGGCGTAGGCGCCGGCCGTCGAGCCGAGATTGATCACATGGCCGCGCTTGCGGGCGACCATGCCCGGCAGCACCGCGTGGGTGTAATGCAGCACGCCCTTGATGTTGGTGTCGACCATGACTTCCCAGTCATCGAGGTTCGCGTCCTGCGCCTTATCCAGCCCTTGCGCGAGACCGGCGTTGTTCAGAAGCAGATCGATGTCCGCGAATTCCGGGGGCAGGGCCTTGAAGCTCGCCTCCACGCCCGCGCGATCGCGCACGTCCACGGCGATGGTGTGGACGGGAACCTTCAGCTCCACTTTCATCGCGGCCAGACGTTCGGTCCGGCGACCGGTGAGGATCAGCTTGGCGCCGTCGGCGGCGAAGCGACGAGCGACCGCCGCGCCGAAACCGGCGGTGGCGCCGGTGATCAGGACCGTCTTGGGGGCGTGCTTACTCATGATTTTTCCTTTTGCTTGGCCTCGACCCACAAGGCCTCCATGTCGTCGAGCGTGCTGTCGGCCGGGCGTTTGCCCTGCGCCAAAAGCTTTTCCTCCATATAGCGGAAGCGTCGCTCGAATTTAGCGTTTGTGCCGCGCAGCGCGGTCTCCGGATCGATCTTCAGATGGCGCGCGAGATTGACCACGGCGAACAGCACGTCGCCCAGCTCGTCGGTCAGGCGCTCGATCGGCGCGCCCTGGCGCATCTCCTCGCCCAGCTCGCCGATCTCCTCGGCGATTTTGGCCAGCACCGGCTCCGGCGCGCCCCAATCGAAGCCGACTCTCGCCGCCCGCTTCTGCAGCTTCTCCGCGCGCATCAGGGCCGGGAAAGCCAATCCCACGTCATCCAGCACGCTCTCCGGCCGATCTGACTTCTTCGCCTTGTCCGATCGCTCGGCCGCCTTCAGCGCCTCCCAGCTCGCGCGCACCGCGTCCGCCGATTTCGGGCCATCCTCACCGAAGATATGCGGGTGCCGGCGGATCATCTTCTCCGCGATGCTGGAGGCGACGGCGGCGAAATCGAACAGCCCTGCTTCCTCCGCCATGCGCGCGTGGAAGACCACCTGCAGCAGCAGATCGCCCAACTCGTCGCACAGATCGGCCGGGGTTCCGCGCTCGATCGCGTCGGCCACCTCATAAGCCTCTTCGATCGTATAGGGGGCGATGGTCGCGAAGGTCTGCGCCACATCCCAGCTGCAGCCGTTCACCGGGTCGCGCAGACGCCGCATGATCGCCAGAAGCCGCCGCAGCGCCTCGCTGGACTCGTCAAGAACGGGGGAAAGCGCGGGATCGGTCAAGGGCAGGGGATATCTCTAAATGTCGCATAATGAATATTATGAGCAGTAACCTATGAGTCGCCGACCGACGGGTTTCTGCATAGCATCCAAGTTAAGGTGTTAGCGCGCTGGCGCAGCTTTACAAGCGTCACGACGGCCTCCACGGGCGGAAATCTCAAAAGACGAACAACAGGAAAGCGCGATCGATGAAAATTGGGTTTATCGGACTGGGCAACATGGGCGGCCCGATGGCGGCCAACCTCGTGAAGGCCGGACATGCTCTACGCGGCTATGATCCCGCAGGCGTCGCCATTCCCGGCGTGGAGGCCGCGAAATCGGCGGCGGACGCCGTCGCCGGCTGCGACGCGGTCGTCACCATGCTGCCGAACGGCGAAATCGTGCGCCGCGTCTATGACGAGATCGCGCCGGTCGCCGCCAAGGGCGCGCTGATGATCGACAGCTCGACGATCGACGTCGATTCCGCGCGTCACATCGCAGCCCAGGCCGAGGCGGCGCAGCTGCGGCCGATCGATGCGCCAGTCTCCGGCGGCGTCGGCGGCGCGGAGGCGGGCACCCTCACCTTCATGGTCGGCGGATCGGAATTGGCCTTCGCCGCCAGCCAGCCGCTGCTCGCGGTCATGGGCAAGAAGATCGTGCATTGCGGCGGCTCCGGCGCGGGGCAGGCGGCGAAGATCTGCAACAACATGCTGCTGGGCATCTCC
>JBMLRS010000779.1:0-2467 GCA_049240905.1 Elsteraceae bacterium | reverse complement strand
TTCCGGCGAGCATGGCGACGGCATCGTGCGGTCGGAGTTCCATGAGGCGATGTTCGGCCGGCGGATCGTCGATGCGTTCGAGACCGTGAAGGACAGCTTCGACCCGAACGGCCTGTTCAACCCCGGCAAGATCGTGCGCGCGCCGAAGATGGATGACCGCACGCTGCTGCGCTATGGCCCGGACTACCATTATGAGCCGATGCAGCCAGCGCTGGACTGGAGCGACTGGGGCGGTTTCGGCGCGGCCGTTGAGATGTGCAACAACAACGGGACCTGCCGCAAATCCGACCCCGGCGTGATGTGCCCGAGCTACCGCGTCACCCAGGACGAAGCGCATGTGACGCGCGGGCGGGCGAACAGCCTGCGATTGGCCATAACCGGCCAGCTGGGCCCGGACGCCCTCACCTCCGACGCGATGGCCGCCACCATGGATCTGTGCGTCGGCTGCAAAGGCTGCAAGCGCGAATGCCCGACCGGCGTCGACATGGCCAAGATGAAGATCGAAGTCGATCACGCCCGGCAGGCGAAACATGGGATCAGGCTGCGCGACCGGCTGGTCGCCTATCTGCCGCGCTACGCCCCCTGGGCCTCGAAGCTGGGTGGCCTGCTGAACCTGCGCGACCGGATCCCCGGCCTCGCCTTGCTGTCGGAGAAGCTGCTGGGCTTCAGCGCCAAACGGGAGCTGCCGAAATGGAGCGCGGCGCCCTTCCTGCCGACCGGCGACGATCGGGCGAGCGACGGCCGCGAGATCGTGCTGTGGGCGGACAGCTTCACCACCTGGTTCGATTCAGACAATGGCCGCGCGGCCTTGCGCGTGCTGAAGGCGGCGGGCTATCGCGTGCATCTGCCGAGATCCCAGCGTCCGATCTGCTGCGGCCGCACCTTCCTGAGCGTTGGCAAGGTGGATGAAGCCCGCGCCGAGGCGCGCCATCTGCTGGACAGCCTTTTGCCCTACGCCCGGCGCGGCGTGCCGATCATCGGGCTGGAGCCGTCCTGCCTGCTCAGCCTGCGCGACGAGATCCCCGCCATGCTGCCGGGCGAGGACGCCAAGCTGCTGGCGCGGCAGGCTTTCCTGTTCGAGGAGTTTCTGGCCGCGGAGGCGAAGGCCGGGCGTCTGTCTCTGCCGCTGAGGCCGCTCGCGGAGAAGAAGGCCATGCTGCATGGCCACTGCCATCAGAAGGCGTTCGGCGCGATGGGCGCGGTGGAGACCGTGCTGCGCCTCGTGCCCGAACTATCGGTCGAGGTGGTGGAGACGTCCTGCTGCGGCATGGCCGGCGCCTTCGGGCTGGAGGCGGAGCATTATGAAACCTCGATGGCGATGGCGGAGTTGACCCTGCTTCCCGCCCTGCGCGCGGCGGGATCCGAGGCGCTGATCGTGGCGGATGGCACGAGCTGCCGTCATCAGATCAGCCATGGCGTCGCGCGCGAGGCCGTGCATGTCGCGCGCGTGTTGGAAAGAGCATTAAACGTTTAATGAAAGTGGAAATATTTTCACGAAGCGCGGCAATGAAATAATGAAGCTCAACGCTGATGTGCTACGCTTTGTCCGACAGTTTTGGGAAAACAAAAATAATGGCGAAATCTCACCGATCAGAAGCCGCCAAGCTCGCCCAGGAATTGCTCACCGACCTTGGGCATGACAACCGAAAAGTGGTGGAGCAGCGCTCTCATCAGCGCAGAGACACGCCCTCCCTGCACGTCATGATCGGTGGAATTCGCTTCGACACAATCGACTGGTCGCTGGGCGGCATGCTCCTGCGGGGCCTGGGCGAGCGCCTGAAATCAGGCGACCGCCTGCAGGTCTTGCTGTGGGACGGGGTTGATGAATTGAAGCATCACGCCGTGACCGCTCTGGTGGTCCGCTATGACGAGGTGAAGGGCGGCATCGCGTTCCACTTCGTCGAGATGGGCCCGACGACCATGCCTTGGCTTAGCGACCTGCAGCGCGGCTGACGGTCAGTCCTCTTTTGGCGGCGGCTGCGCCGCGACCGACGGCGCGATCAGGAACAACGCCGCGAACACAAGCATCAGCGCTCCCAGCCAGGCCAGCATCGCCGGCGATCGATCGAACGCGAAATAAAGCTGTCCGACGATCAACGGCCCGCCGATATGGCCGACCCGCTCGATCAAGCGATAGAAGGCGGTGACGGGAGCCTCGCCAAATCTGCGCGCCGCATCGGTGGCGCCGACATAGCTGACGATCGGCGCGTTCACGAAGCCATGCCCGAGGCCGACAATCAAAACGCCCGCCAACAATAGCGCGGTCTGCGTCACGGACTCCGGGCGCAGATCCAGGAGTTGCGGCAACCCAACCAACCCAATCACGCCAAGCCCAACTCCGCTGAGGCACATGCCCAGAAACAGGATCTCGCGCAACCGTCCGAAGCGGTCGGCGAAGCGGGAGATGAAGTGACTCGCGGTCAGCACGCCGACCGCATAGAGCATGATCACCTGGCCGATGTTCTGC
>JBMLRS010000778.1:0-5254 GCA_049240905.1 Elsteraceae bacterium | reverse complement strand
TCTTGAATTTGTGTGAGAGCTTGAAACAGCGAGATCACCAAGCCGACCACGAGCGCGATGATCATCAGCGGCCCGCAGACCTGGAGCAGCACGATGATCGATTCGCGCGCGAGTTCGACGATGCTGGCTTCGTTCACTGGAACGACCCCTCCCCAGCGGCCGCGTAACGCCTAAGACAGCGCGACCCGCCGGTTATCTCGTCCGACGGGTCCAAAACCAAAGCGAGTCGATCAGCGCTAGATCGGCATCCGCATGATGTCTTGATAGGCGGAGACGACGCGATCACGCACGGCGACCACGGTCTGCAGCGTGACTTCGGCGTTCGCCACGGCGGTCACCACTTCGTGCAGTTCCGTCTTCCCGGTCGCCAAGGTGCGGGCGACTTGCGACTCGCTGGCGTAACTCGTCTCGATCGCGCCTTGCGCGGCCTGCTGCACCAGGCTCGCGAAGGTCGGCTCCCCGACCTTGCCGCCGAGTTCGCCGCCGCCTGTGGGCAGCGCCGCCCGAACGGTGTTCTTGTAAGCTGCCGCTGCGCTCGCCGTATTGATCGACATGGTGTGCTTCCCTCTTCCGGCCTAATCAGCCGCGCAAAATCTGGATGGTGCGCATCATCAAGGTGCGCGAGATGTCGATGACGCTCAGATTGGCTTCATAGCTGCGCTGCGCTTCGCGCATGTCCGCCATCTCGATCATCGTGTTCACATTGGGCATCAGCACATAGCCGTCGGCGTTGGCCGCCGGATGCCCGGGATCGTACCGCAGTTCGAAATCCGACTTGTCCGAACCGATCTTGTCGACCTTGACGACGCGAGCGTCGACGTTGCGGTCCAGATAGTTCTTGAAGGTCAGCACCTTGCGACGAAAAGGCTCGCCGCCTGGAGTCTGCGCCGTGGAGTCGGAGTTCGCGATATTCTGCGAGATCATCTTGATGCGCTCGCCCTGGGCTTTCATGCCCGCGGCGGAGACGAACATCGAACTCTTTAGATCCATCATGGGCGGGGGTCCGTCGGTTAAAGCCAGCGCGATCGGTTACTGTTGACGCCCAAGCGTAAGCTTCACCATGTCCAGATATTTCCGGTACAGCGTGGTGGTGGCTTCATATTCGCCTTGGGTCTCGCCAAGCTTCATCATCTGCTCTTCAAGCACGACGCCGTTCTTCGAGATCGAGCTTTCATAGCTGCGGCCGTTGATCGACCGGAAGGCTTCGGGCTTGCTGACCGGCGGCAGATGGTTCGCCTGGGTCGCGGCCATCGTCACGGTGCGGTTCGTGCGGTTGAGCTCTTGCGCGAAATTGACTGGCTTGAGGTCGCGGGCGCGATAGTTCGGCGTGTCGGAGTTCGAGATGTTCTGGGCGAGCACCTTGGTCCTTTGACCGAGATAGCCCATCTTCTGTTCCGCGAGTCGAAACAGGGACTGTTTCTGCAGATCCATCGCCATCGCCTCGACTCCGCATGATCGTCGCGAAGCCAGTGAGTAAGATTGGGGCATGCACAGAAAGCGCGACATACCCGTTGCAAACGCTTATACTCGTTTCAAATGACTTTGCAAAGTTCCTTCGCCAAGGGATTGAACGGATTGACGGATCTGCGATGACGCCGGATCAAAAACCGTCGTCCGGCCGCTCTCTGAAACAGAAGCCGACCGCCAAAGTCGCGGTGGCGCTGAAGCATGATCGACCCGAAGTGCCGAAGGTCGTCGCCAGCGGGCGCGGCGCCGTCGCCGACCGCATCCTCGATCTCGCCTTCGCCAGCGGCGTGGCCGTGCGCGAAGACGCCGACCTCGCGCAGATGCTGGCCGCGGTCGAGTTGGATTGCCCGATCCCGCTGCCTTGTTTCGAGGCGGTGGCCGAGATTCTCGCCTATCTTTATCGACTGAACGCCGCCGCCGCGGCCCCGCCGCCTACGCCCGGCGCGGTCGGACGCCCTAGATGAGCCGCGCCCCATGAGCCGAACCTCCGATTCCTCTTCCGGCGCCGCCGTGCGCGCTGGCATCGACGATCTCCTCGCCGAGATCGACGATGGTCT
The DNA here is from genome assembly GCA_049240905.1 of Elsteraceae bacterium. Taxonomy (GTDB): domain Bacteria; phylum Pseudomonadota; class Alphaproteobacteria; order Elsterales; family Elsteraceae; genus JBMLRS01. Next base: position 3,230 of record JBMLRS010000778.1, on the reverse strand, counting down.
GAATCAGCTCAACAGCGGTTTCGACGTGGATCTCTCGGGCTTCGACCGTCGCGTGGAGTCGATCTGCGAGGCCGCGCAACGGCTCGACGGCGACGCGGCGCTCGCCGCCGCCTCGGCCCTCAGCGATCTGGTGGAGCGCTTGAACCTGCTGACCGAACGACTGGAATCCGCGCAGAACGCAGCTGGCGGGGCGCGCAACGGCGCGGCGTCCGATCAGTCGAGCCGCCTGCGCCAAGCCAATCAGGCCTATCGCGCGCCCCGCTCGGATCGCGATCCTGGCCGTGACGACGAATAGCCTGTAAAGCGCCGCCTGATGGAGCTCACCTACTACTTTCAGTTCGTGCTGGCGCTGCTTTTCGTCCTGGCGCTGATCTGGCTGCTGGCCGCGCTGGCGCGCCGCGTCGGGCTGGCGCCCCGGATCACGGGCGCCAGGGGCGGCCCGCGCCGCCTCTCGATTGTCGAGGTCCTGCCGGTCGACGCCAAACGCCGGCTGGTGCTGGTGCGTCGCGACGGCGTTGAACATTTGATTTTACTTGGCGCATCGGCTGATCTTGTCGTGGAATCAGCGATTCCTTCTTCGACCGTCGGGCCGGAGAGCCCTGCCCCAGCCGTCGCGCTGTCTTCGCCTTGATCATGGATACGCCGATGTCAGCCCCTGTGAAACTTTCGCCGCGCGCCTTGAAGCTCGGCGCCTGCCTTGGGCTGATCGGCCTGATCGCCGCGATCGCGCAGCCGAGTTGGGCTCAGTCCCTGACCTTCGACCTCGGCGAAGCGGGGGGCAGCACAACCGGCCGCATCATCCAGACCCTGGCGCTGCTGACTGTCCTCAGCCTCGCGCCTTCGATCCTGGTGATGGTGACCTCGTTCACCCGCATCGTCGTGGTCCTGTCGTTCCTGCGCACGGCGATCGGCATCCAATCCTCGCCGCCGAACTCGGTGATGATCAGCCTGGCGCTGTTCCTGACCGCCTTCATCATGACGCCGACGCTTGAGCGCGCCTTCAACGAGGGCGTGAAACCCCTGATGGCGGAGGAGATCAATGAGGCGGAGGCGCTCAACCGAGTGGTCAAGCCGTTTCATGAGTTCATGATCCGTCATGTCCGCGAGAAAGACCTGCGGCTGTTCCTGGACATCGCTAAGGCCGGGCCGGTCGCGACTCCGGCCGACACGCCGCTGCGCGCCCTGGTTCCCGCCTTCATGATCAGCGAACTGCGCCGCGCCTTCGAAATCGGCTTCCTGCTGTTCATCCCGTTCCTGATCATCGATATGGTCGTCGCCTCGCTGCTGATGGCGATGGGCATGATGATGCTGCCGCCAGCCGTCGTGTCGCTGCCGTTCAAGCTGATCTTCTTCGTGCTGGTCGACGGCTGGTTCCTGGTCGCGGGCAGCCTCGTTCAAAGCTACGGCGCGATATGACGCTCGGACTCCGTCCGCGCGCGGCCGCGCCTACGATCAACGCGCACGCTTGACGCCGCGGCTTCGGCGCCGCTTCCGCTTCGCCTTGGCTGGAGAAAGCCAGATAAGCGCGAGTTTTCATTGAGTTATGAACAAGACCCGCTTCAGGCCGACCGGTTCTTGTTCAGAACTTCCTGAGGATCAGAGTTTGTCCGGCTCAGGCTGAAGCGACCATTTCAGTGTCATCGCGCGGCGCAGCCGTGGCGATCCATGTTTCAGCGCGACAGCCGCCTGTCGATGGAGGGAGGGACCGCCACGTTTCGCTCGCGGTGACGAACCATCATTCGATTCAGCCTGTACTCAGCAGACTCTCGCGCGTTTTCGGATTTTCGCCAGTCAGGCCAGGGTGAAGACGCGCCAGGTCAGTTGACCGCGGCCAGGGGCTGGGCCGATTCGCGAAGCTTCTTGCTGTAGTTGGTCATGAAGGACTGGAATTGCTGCGCTTCCTGGAAGCGGCGCGTCAGATCTGCCTGATCGATCGGGCCGCGGGGACGCGCGCCTGTGTTGGACGGCGCGCTGGTGACGAGTTTGAACGCGTCGGCGTTGCCGCCCGTCTCCATCGCCGGACCAAAGCTCTGCGCCACCTTCTTCAAGCTCGCCACGTCATTCGCCAAGGCGTAGGCCACCGCAAGATTCAGAACGGTGCGTTGACGCTCTTCCGTCAGGGGCGTCTGGTTCGGATCGCCGGCCAGCTTGGACAAGGCGACCGCGGCCATCGGCCAATCCTGTTTGCGAGCGTAGATCTCGGAGCGCAGTTGCTCGGCGTCAGGGCTATCGTCTCCGACCAGCACCTGCAGCGCCTCGCCGTCCTTATCCATCTCCATCAGCGCGCGCGCCCGCAAATGCTCGCGATCGGATTGCAGAATGCGCGACAGATCGGGCTCCGCGCTCTCGGTCAGAGCGCGCAACGCGTCTGCCGGACGCTTGTCGAGCAAGCGCAGGAACGCGAGCTTGGCGCCGACGCGGGCCTTGTCCTCGCCCCTCAAGCGGTTGCGGATCTGATGCTGAAGCAACTCGCCGGCGCGATCGAGCAGGTCGAGTTCGACCAGCCGGTCCGAAAGGTTCTGGATCAATTGATCGCCGCGCGGGCCTTGCGGGATGAGATCGCGGTTCTGATCGAACAGAGACAGCGCCGTCACCGCGGGCAATTGCCGCTTGGAGCGCGGATCATAGAGATCGGCGAACACGTCGGTCATCTTCGCCTGGATCGCGGGATTGCCAGGATTGCGCGGGAAAAAGGCGACGGCCTCGCGCAAACGGCTCAAGCCGTTTCGGATGTCGCCATTCTCGATCTGCAACTCGCCCAAGCGGCGCAGCAGGTCATATTGCAGTTTGTCGCCGCTCCACACGAACCGCAGTTGCTCAAGCCGATCAATCGCGACGGCCGGCGAGATTCCTCCCTCCTCCGGCCGCATGGCGGAGCGCAGGATCACGCGGGCGTATTCCGCGTGGGCGCGGGCCCAGAGATCATCGCTCTCCGCGAGTCGGTCATAGATCGGCAAGGCGGCGCGCTTGTCGCCGCGGCGCGCCAGCGCGTCGGCGCGAATGAACTCCGCGCGCGCACGCACGGCGAACGGCGTTTCGGCGCGGATCAAGGGGTCGATGGCCTGACGCACGCGGGTGAGATCGCCGGCGCGTCCGGCCGCCTCGGCCTTCAAAAGCCCCAGGTTCTCCTGCATGCCTGGCGAATAGGTGGCGGGCACGGCGCCGGCCTTGGAGAATTCCTGATCCGCTTCAGCCCATTGTTCGCGCAGCGCCGCAGCGGCGCCGCGCCA
>JBMLRS010000777.1:0-8091 GCA_049240905.1 Elsteraceae bacterium | reverse complement strand
TGTCGTCGCTGCTCTCGTTGATGGGGATGCGGATCTTGCCGCAGGGGCTGGTCATCGCCTTGCTCTTCAGGCCGGTCAGCTTGCCCTCGATGTCGAAGTATCGAATCTCCCGGAAATTGAACAAGCGCTCGTAGAAATTCGCCCATTCCTCCATCCGCCCGCGATGGACGTTGTGGGTGAGATGGTCGATCCCCAGCAACCCCACGCCCTTCGGGTTCTGATCGACGCCCGGAACCGGCTGGAAATCCACGTCATAGATGCTGCGGTCGCCATAGCGGTCGACCAGATAGATCACGCTGCCGCCAATCCCCTGGATCGCGGGGATGTTCAGCTCCATTGGCCCCACCTGCCCGACCACCGGCTTGGCGCCCAAGGACAGCGCGCGCTTGTAGGCCGCCGCCGCGTCGCGCACCCGGAGCGCGATCGCGCAGACGCTGGGGCCATGCACGCGGGCGAAGGCCTGCGGGAAGCTGTCCGGCTCCGCGTTCACGATGAAGTTGGTCTCGCCCTGGCGATAGAGGGTCACCCTTTTCGAACGATGCCGCGCGACCGCGACGAAGCCCATCTGCTCGAACAGCCGACCCAACCCCTCGGTGTCGACCGCGGTGTATTCGACGAACTCAAAGCCGTCCGTGCCCATCGGGTTGATGGGGTCGGCCACAACGGTCTCAGGCAGGTCTGGCATGTCGGTTCTCGATTGTTTGACGATGGCGTGGATCCATAGCATATAGTTACATATGAAACCAATTCCTGAATCGCCCTCCCTGCTGCTGGAGGAGTTCCTGCCCTACCGACTCTCGGTCCTGTCGAACCAGATCTCCGGCGCGATCGCCCGGCTTTATGCGGAGCGGTTCGACCTGACGATCGCGGAATGGCGGGTGATGGCGGTGCTGGGGCGATTCGGGCCGCAGACCGCGGTGGAGATCACCGGCCGAACGGCGATGGACAAGGTGCGGGTCAGCCGCGCGGTCGCCCGCCTCACCAGCATGGGCCGCCTCGCCCGCGCCGACGATCCGGCCGACAGACGGCGCAAACCCATGCGTCTGACCGAGGCGGGCCTGACGGTGCATGAAGCGATCGTGCCGATGGCGCTGGCGGTGGAGGCGCGGCTGATCTCGCGCCTCGCCGAACCTGACCGCGCCGCCCTGGACCGCGCGATCCAGGCCCTGAGCGTCGCGATACAGGCGGAGTGAGCAGGACCTCAGGCGCGGAACCGCTCGAAGAACCGATCCATCTCCGAGCGCAGCCCTTCGGCCGAGACGGTCAGGCGATCCGCCGAGTCCTGAACGGCGGCGTTGTTCGCCAGCAATTCCGCGATGCGGCTGTCGGTGTCGAGGCAGCTCTCCTCCACCTGCACGCTGTTGCTCGAGACGGATTGGATGTTGTTCGCGATCTCGGTCGTCGCCGCCTGCTGCTGCTCAACCGCCGACGCGATGGCGACCGTGCTCTCCCGCGCCCGCTCGATCACCCCGCCGACCGAGCGCATCGCGGTGGCGGTCCCTTTCGTCTCCGCTTGGATCGCGGCGATATGGCCGGATATCTCGTTCGTCGCGTGCGCGGTTTGCTGCGCCAGCGCCTTGACCTCGGCCGCGACGACGGCGAAGCCTTTGCCCGCCTCCCCGGCCCGCGCCGCCTCGATCGTCGCGTTCAACGCCAGCAGATTGGTCTGTCCGGCGATCTGCGTGATCAGGTTCAGCACGTCGCCGATCCGGTCGGCCGCCTCGGACAGGCGTTCGACCCTTTGCCCCGCCTCGCGCATCTCCCGCGCGGCGTTCTCCGACACCCCGGCGGAGAGGCTGGCCTGTCGGCCGATCTCGACGATCGAACCGCTCAATTCCTCCGTCGCGGCGGCGACGGACTGCGCCTTGTCGCGCGTCGCCTGCGAGGCTTGGCTGGCGGCCTCGGACTGGGCGCGAGCCTTGGAGGCGGAGGCTGTGGCGGTTTCCGCCGTGCGGCGCAGCGCGCTCGACGCCTCGGTGATCTCGCTCGCCGTGCGCAGCACGACGCCCTCCATCTCCCGCACCAGCGCGGTGATCTGTTGCGCGCGCATCGCCGCCGCGTCCTGGGCCTGGCGAGTCTCAGCCCGCAACGCCTCAGCGTCGTTCAGGCCCGTTCGAAAGATCTCGACCGAGCGGGCCATGGCGCCGATCTCATCGGCGCGGTCCTGCTGCGGAACGGTCGTCTTCAGATCGCCGCCGGCCAGAAGCCCCATCGTCCTGGTCAGATCGCCGAGCGGCGCCGAGATGCCGCGGCCGATCCAGATCGCGCTGGCGATCGCGGCCGCCAGACCGAAGGCCACGGCGAAAGAGGACAGACGCAAAGACCAGCTTTCGATCGCCGCCGTCTCCGCCTTCGCCGCGCCAACCTCCGCGTCGACCAAACGGCGCAGGCGATCGAGCGCGATCACCAAGCCGCCCTCGACCTGGATCAGTTCCGCAACCTTCTTGTCGGCTTGCGCCGCCAGATCGGTGGTGAGGGGGACGACATATTCGATCGCCGCGCTGAGGGCGATTCCGCTGCGCGCAATCACCCGAGTCCGAGCGCGCTCCAGCAAGGACGGGCGCTGCGCGGCCGGGGCGGCCTCAATCTGCTTGGCCAGTTCGTACAGCTGAGCCTGCAAGCCGCCGAAGGCGCCGACAAGCTCCATCAACTTGGCGTCCTCGCTTCGAAATCCCGCAAGCCAGCGCGCGAAGTCGCTGGCCGCGTGATCCGTCCCGCCTTTGACCGGCGTGCCAAAGCGCGCCGCCTCCTCAAGATCCGACACCCAACGCGCCAGCGCGATGCGCTGGATGTAGAGAAACTTCTCCAACTCCATCAGCCGGCCGTCATGGCGGGTCATCATTTGCGCCCGGGCTTCATGCGCCAGCATCGTCGCGTTCGCGACCGTGACGACCTCCTGAAACCGCGACCGCGCCTTGGTCGCCTCCTCCAGAACCGCCCCGGACGCGGGGCGCTGGATGACCACGTCCACCTCGGCGGACTTCGCGAGAGCGGCGCGCCCGCCCTCCGCCGCGATGGCGGCGGCGGTGCCGTCTTGGATCATGGCGATGTAGAGGTCCACCAGACTGAGCGCGCGTTCCACGCGCGCGCGGATCGGCGGCAAGCCCTCCATCGACCGCAAGAAATTCTCGACCTCCGCGCGGGCGCCGCGGGCCGCGAAGGCGGCGTCCTGCGCGGCGTCGAACACCGGCAGTTGGTCCTGCACCACCCGCGCCACGCTTTCACCGAGCCGAGCCACGGAGAACAGGCCGACCACGCCGGCGATGGAGCTTAACAGCGCGCAGATCAAAAACCCGCCGAGCAGGCGGCCGCGGATGGAGCCGAGCATCGCGTGGCCTCCCTAGTTGGCGTGCTTGAGATGCTCGAGCACCTCGACCAACTCGTTCTTCGCCTGATCCAACAAGGCGCCGCTCGGCGTCTTGCGCCAAGCGGACAGATAGACCCAGGCCGTCATGGGATGCACCAGCAGATCGGCGTAGCTGTCGGTCGCCTTGAACTGGTCCGCCGCGCCGCGTTTGAAGCCCGCGCGCTCGAACGCCTTGGCGCCCTCGCCCCACTCCTCTTCAAGCTTGTCGACCGCCGTCTTTTTGATCGCTTCTGGCGCGGCGATGGAGAACTCCATCAGCTTCGCGTCGCCAGGGACGGCGACCGCACGTTCCTTCGCCGCAACCTTGGCGATCGCAACGGCCTCGTCCAGCCGATTCAGCGTCGCGTCGAGGTTGTCAAACTTGCCAACGACGATCTCTTTCGCCACGGCCTCAATAAGCGATCGATAGGCCGTTTTATCGAAAGCGCTTGCCGGCGACGCGAAACCCATGCCCAGAACAGCCAAAACTATAATTTTATATATATATGCCAACATGATTCTCTCTCCAGAATAGGTATCCACGGAATTTATATATAAGAAAAATGATACACACAACTATTTTCTGTGAGCTGAAACGCGCTTCAAACAACCAAACGTCGTGAACCGGAGCGATTCCGGTTCATTGGTTGACCTTAGCCTGGGCGACGCCGCTGACGGGCTTAAGCCCGAAAACGCTGAAAGAACCGGTTCATTTCGGTCCGCAGATCCTCAGCGGAATGCGTAAGGCGATCGGCGGCGTCCTGCACGGCGGTGTTGTTCGCCAGGAGATCGACGATGCGATTGTCGGTCTCCAGGCAATTCGCCTCAACCGAGGCGCTATTGACCGATACGCTCTGGATGTTGTTTGCGATCTCCGTCGTCGCCGCCTGCTGCTCCTCGACGGCCGAAGCGATGGTGACCGTGCTGTCCCGCGCGCGCTCGATCACCCCGCCGACCGATCGCATCGCCGCCGCCGTAAGCTGGGTTTCGGCCTGAATCGCCTCGATATGCTGGGATATCTCCTCCGTGGCGCGGGCGGTTTGATGCGCCAGCGCCTTCACTTCCACGGCCACCACGGCGAAGCCCTTGCCGGCCTCGCCGGCGCGGGCGGCTTCGATCGTCGCGTTCAAGGCCAGCAGATTGGTTTGGCCCGCGATATGGGTGATCAGGTTCAGCACATCGCCGATGCGGTCCGCCGCGTCCGACAACCGTTCGACCCGCTGGCCGGCCTCGCGCATCTCCAGCGCGGCGTTTTCGGAGATGGTGGCCGACAGGCTGGCCTGCCGACCGATTTCGACGATCGAGCCGCTCAACTCCTCGGTTGCGGCGGCGACCGACTCCGCTCTGTCGCGCGTCGTCTGCGAGGCGTGGCTGGCGGCCTCCGATTGCGCGCGGGCCTGGGCCGCAGAGGTGGTCGCTCCAGCCGCCGTCCGACGCAGCGCGCCCGACGCGTCGGTGATCTCGTTCGCCGTCCGCAGCACCACCCCCTCCATTTCCCGCACCAGCTCGGTGATCTGCTGCGCCCGCAAAGCGGCCGCCTCTTCGGCCTCGCGCGTCTCCGCCCTCAGCCTTTCGGCCTCGGTCAGACCTTTGCGGAAGATCTCCACCGACCGCGCCATCTCCCCGATCTCATCGCGACGGCCCTGCTGAGGCACTTCCGTCGCGAGTTCGCCGCTCGCCAGTCTTCCCATGGTGGCGGTCAGGTCGCCCACGGGCCGGGAGATGCCGCGACCAATAAAGGCCGCGCAGGCGATCGACGCCGCCAAGCCGGCGACCACGGCGAACAGCGCCATTCGCAGCGACCAGCTCTGAATCGACGCCGTCTCAGCCTTGGCCTTTTCGACCTCCTGCTCCACAAGCTTGCGCAAGCGATCCAGCGCGTCAACCAGCCCGCCCTCGACCCGCAGCATCTCCGCCGCCTGAACCTCCGCCTCCGCGCTCAGCCTGTTCGTGAGCGGCGTCAGATAATCCAGCGCGGCCCCCAAGGCGGCGCCGGCGCGCGCGATGACTCGCGTTCGCGCCCGCTCCAGGAGCGAAAGGCGTTGCTCAGTCGGCGCCGCTTCAAGCTGTTTGGTCAGATCATTGAGTTGCGCCTGCGTGACGCCGACGGCGCCGATCAGCTCCATGAGCTTTCCATCTTCGCTGCGGAAATCGGCGCACCACCGTGCGAAATCGGCGGTCGCCCGTCCGGCGTCGACCGTGATCGGGGCGCCGAAGCGCGCCGCCTCCTCCAGTTCCGTCGTCCATCGCGCCAGGGCGACGCGTTGCGCATAGAGCAGCTTATCCAGATCGATCAGCCGCCCCTCATGCCGCGCCGTCATTTTCAGGCGCGCCTCATGGGACTGCATCGCCGCCTTCGCAGCCGTCACCATCTCCTGGTAGCGCTTTTCAACCAAGACGATTTGGTCGAGGATCGCCCCGCTCGCCGGATGCCGGAGGTTCAGGGTGACGCCGGCAGCTTTGGCGAGCGCCGCGCGCCGCTGGTCGCCGGCGAGCGCCGGCCCCGTCCCTTCCCGGATCATCGCGACGAACAAATCGACCAGGCTGAGGGCATGCTCCGCGCGCGCCTGGATCGGCGGCAAGCCCTCGGACGATCTCAGGAACTGCTCGATCTCGGCGCGGACGCCGCGCACGGCGAGGGAGGCGTCCTGAGCGGCGTCCGCCGTCGGGGTCTGATCCTGCACCATGCGGGAGACGCTGTCGCCGAGCTGCGAGACGGAGAACAATCCAACCAAGCCCGCCACGGAGCTCAGCAGAGAGCAGACCAGAAAACCGCCAAGCAAGCGGCCGCGAATGGAGGCGAGCATCGCTAATCTCCTCACTTGGCGTGCTTGAGATGCTCGAGCACCTCAATCAGTTCGTTTTTCGCGAGCTCCAGCAAGATCGGCCGGGGATCGGCCTTCCAGGCGCTTAGGTAGACCCAGGCCGTCGTCGGATGAACCAGAAGGTCCGAATAGCTTTCCGCGGCCTTGAACTGATCCCCGGCGCCGCGCTTGAACCCCGCGCGTTCGAACGCCTTGCCGCCATCGCCCCAATCCAGGTCCAGCCGGTCGACCGCGGTTTTCTTGATCGCCTCGGGCGCTGAGATCGAGAACTGCATCAGCTTCGCGTCGGCCGGGACGGCGGCCGCGCGCTCCTTCGCCCCGACAGTCGCGATGGCGACGGCTTCATCGAGCCGCTTCAGCGTCGCGCCAAAATTCTCGAACTTGCCGACCACCACCTCCCTGGCCACCGCCTCGATCAGCGATTGATATCCCGGTTTGTCGAACGCGGCCGCCGGGTGGCTGAACGCCAAGCCGATGACGACGCCCAAGCCGATAGCCTTTCGGTAAACGCCCATCGGACCCTCCGTAAAACATGCTGTTTTTCTGAACTTCGACGTAGGTGTCATTATTTATTTACAGTAGATTACTGTAAAGAAAAATATAATTAAATCTTAGTTTTATAAAGACCAGACCTCCGTCGACACAGGCCGCTGCCCCAAAATTAGCTCTTTTGCTCTATATCGAGGACTTAGCTCGCCGCGACGCCGATCCGCTTAGGTTTAGGTGAAGGCCATGAATCGCTTCCCTGGGGCTCCCTCTGGTCGGGGCCGCCTATCGGCTACCCTCACCGACGCCCTCTTTGCACCGGAGACCGTGCGCGCATGACCGCTACCCCCGTCGATCTCGAACTGGTTCGCCAGCTTGCGAGCCTGCTGGACGACAAAGGCCTGACCGAGCTTGAGATCGCCTCAGGCGATTTCCAGATCCGGATGGCAAAGGGGCACGCCCCGGTCGTGACCGCTTACGCCCCAGGCGCCGTCGCCGGGCCGATCGCGGCGCCCGCCGCGGCCTCGGCGCCCGCCGCGCCCGCTCCCGCCGCCGACCCGGCGGGACTGGTCGCCTCGCCGATGGTCGGCACCGCCTATCTGGCGCCGCAGCCGGGCGCGCCGGTGTTCGTGCGCGAAGGCGACCGGGTGCGCGCCGGTCAGACCCTGCTGATCATCGAGGCGATGAAGGTGATGAACCCGCTGCCCTCGCCGCGTGACGGCACGGTGACCCGCATCATCGTGCGCGACGGCCAGCCGGTTGAGTTCGGCGAACATCTGATCGTCGTCGAGTAGTCGCCATGTTCGAAAAGGTGCTGATCGCGAATCGAGGCGAAATCGCGCTGCGCATTCACCGCGCCTGCCGCGAGCTGGGCATCGCGACGGTCGCCGTCCATTCCACCGCCGACGCCGACGCCATGCATGTGCGGCTGGCGGACGAGAGCGTCTGCATCGGCCCACCGCCGGCGCGCGGCAGCTATCTGAACATCCCGGCGATCCTGTCGGCCGCCACCATCACCGGGGCGGACGCGATCCATCCCGGCGTGGGCTTCCTGTCGGAGAACGCGGATTTCGCCAGCATGGTGGCGGAGCATGGCTTCACCTTCATCGGCCCCAGCCCCGAGCATATCCATGTGATGGGCGACAAGATCCAGGCCAAACGCAAGGCGATCGAGCTGGGCATCCCCACCGTCCCCGGCTCCGACGGCCCCTTGGGAAGCGACGCGGAGGCGCGCGACCTCGCCGCCAGCATCGGCTACCCGGTGCTGATCAAGGCCGCGGCCGGCGGCGGCGGCAAGGGCATGAAGGTGGTGCATGACCCCTCCGAACTGCCCAACGCCTTGGCGACCGCCCGGCAGGAGGCGCTGTCCTTCTTCGGCAACGATCAGGTCTATCTTGAGAAATATCTGGGCCATCCCCGCCATATCGAGCTGCA
>JBMLRS010000776.1:0-2162 GCA_049240905.1 Elsteraceae bacterium | reverse complement strand
CGCGGAACTGCCCGCGACCAGCGCCAGCCGCGGCCGCAGCGCCGGAGGCCGCGCGCTGGGGCGCTGCCGCAGCAGCGGCAGCCGCAGCGCCCTCGGGCAGCACGCGATCGGTCTCGCGCAGCCGGCTCACCGTGCGCTCCAGGCTCTTCTCATAGCCGGCGACGTCGGCGATGGGGTCGGCGGCGTATTTCTGGGCGATCCGATCCCAGAACCGCGCGTCGTCGGGGTCACGAAACATGTCAGGCTCCTTCGGCGCGCGGTTTAGCACAAGGAGCATGGCTTGGAAGCTTCGCGCGCGCTTACCCGACGTCGACCGCGAGATGCGCGACGCAGTCGCCGCGCTCGACCCGGCCGAAATGGCGTTGGCAGATCACGAAGCCGTCCGCCTTGAAGAAGGCGGGCACGGCCGGCCGCGCCGGGTCGTCGACGAAATGGACATGGCCGCACAGGTCGCCGGCCTTCACCGTGTCGCCCAGATCCACCGCCGGCTCGAACAGGCCGGGCTGCGGCGCGTAGACGAAATGATCCTGGCCGGGCACCGCCACCAGCCGGATCGGCGGAACCGTCTCCTCCAGCTTGGGCATCAGGCCCAGATGGCGCATCAGGCGGAAGGCGCCGGTCTCCACCAGCCGCACGCCGGATCGGTTCACCCGGCCGCAGCCGCCAAATTCGCCGCCCAGCGCCACCGCGCCGCGCAGCCGCGCCGCGATCGGGGAGAAGCGCGGGTCGCGGCTGCTCTTCCAGATCACCGACAAGGGCGCCCCGAAGGCTTTCAGCGCGGCCAGCGACTTGGCGTCATATTCGGCGTCGCCGCTCTCATGCACGCTGGAGAAGGGCATGTAGTCCAGGGAGCCGCCGCCGGAATGGAAGTCGTGGAACAGGTCGGCCATCGGGAACAGCACGCTGTCGATGTAATGGGCGATCTGCTGGGTCACCGTGCCGTCGGCCTTGCCGGGGAAGGAGCGGTTCAGATTGCCGCCGTCGATCGGCGAGACGCGCGCCCCGTCCATCGCCGCCGGCAGATTCGCCGCCGGCAGGATGATCACCCGGCCTTTGATCGCGTCCGGCTCCAGGCTTTTGATCAGTTTGGTCAGCGCGATCTGGCCCTCATATTCGTCGCCGTGATTGCCGGCCATGAAGAAGGCGGTGGGGCCCGGACCGTTCTTGATCACCGCGATCGGAATCATGATCGCGCCATAGGCGGAGCGCGTGACCGAGTGATTGAGATAGAGCCAGCCGACCTGTTTGCCCTCCCGGCCATAGTCGACGTCGGTCCAGATCTTGGTGGCTTCGGCCATCGCGCGCTCCCTTTTGTTTCAGGTCGCATCGTCGCTGGGCAAGATAAGGTCTTGTCAAGCGTCCTCCGCGCACGCTTCTATCTCCTCGAGGCCCACTGGAGAGAAGAATGCGTCTGTTCGCCGCCACCATCGCCACTGAGACCAACACCTTCTCGCCCCTGCCCACCAGCCTCGACGCCTACAAGGAGGGCGTGTTCCTCCGCCCGGGCGAACATCCCGACGACACGCCGCTGATGTGCACGCCGCCGCTGTGGGTCGCGCGCAAGCGCGCCGAGGCGGAGGGCTTCACCCTGATCGAAGGCAGCTGCTTCGCCGCCAGCCCGGCCGGCACCACGGTGCGCAAGGACTATGAGTTCATGCGCGACGAGATCCTGGCGCAGGTCAAGGCCGCGCTGCCGCTCGACGGCGTGCTGCTGGGCCTGCATGGCGCGATGGTCGCCGAAGGCTACGACGACGTCGAAGGCGACGTGATCGAACATGTCCGCGCCATCGTCGGCAAGGATTGCGTGATCGGGGTGGAGCTGGACCCGCACTGCCATCTGACCCTCAAGCGCGTGCGCCTGTCGGACATCATCATCCTCTACAAGGAATTCCCTCACACCGACGTGGTCGACCGCGCGGAGGATCTGCTGGATCTGATGCTGAAGACCCTGCGCAAGCAGGTGAAGCCGGTCATGTCCATGTACGACTGCCGGCAGATCGGCAGCTACCCCACCACCCTGCCGCTGATGCGCGGCTTCGTGGATCGCATGAGCGCGATGGAGGGCAAGGACGGCATCCTCTCCATCTCCATCGGCCACTGCTTCCCCTATGCCGACGTGCCGGAGATGGGCGGCCGGATCCTGGTGATCACGGACAACAACA
>JBMLRS010000775.1:5451-10521 GCA_049240905.1 Elsteraceae bacterium | reverse complement strand
TGGAGCGCAAGTTCCGGGAGACCCGGCTCTATCAGGTGGCGCCGATCTCCACCAACCTGATCCTCTCCTATCTGGCGGAGCATGTGCTGGGGCTGCCGCGCTCCTACTGATCGGGCTCATTTTCCAGGGAACCAAAGGTCGGGTTCGCGCGTTCGGGGTTTTCTTCGTCTCAAGAAAGCGCGCCCTCATGATGCTCCGCGTCGGCTACGAACTGCTGTACGATTGTCCGCAGCCCACCCCGATGATCCTGATGCTGCACACGCATTATTCGCGGGCGGAGGATATCCAGATCGCCGATCTTCTGGTCGCCGACCCGCCGGTTCCGATCCGGCCCTATCGCGACGGCTTCGGCAATCTGTGCAGTCGGATCGTCGCGCCTGTGGGGCAAATCTCGCTGTCGACCACGGCCTTGATCCGCGTGTCCGATCAACCGGAGACGCAGCCGGCGGACGGCCGGCAGCATAACGTCGAGGACCTGCCGGACGATTGCTTGGTCTACCTGCTGGGCAGCCGCTATTGCGAGACCGACCTTTTGTCCGATCTCGCCTGGCGGCTGTTCGGGCAGTCGCCGCCGGGCCGCGCCCGCGTGCAGGCGATCTGCGACTTCGTGCACGACCATATCGCCTTCGGCTACGAGCACGCCCGGCCGACCAAGACCGCGGCGCAGACTTATGAGGAGGGGCGCGGCGTCTGCCGAGACTTCACGCATCTCGCAGTCGCGCTCTGCCGGGCGATGAACATCCCCGCACGCTATTGCACGGGCTACATCAGCGACGTCGGCACGCCGCAGCCTTGGGGCGCGATGGACTTCGCCGCCTGGTTCGAGGCCTATATCGGCGGCTCCTGGCAATTGTTCGACCCGCGCAACAACGAACCTCGGATCGGCCGGGTGCTGATGGCGCGGGGCCGGGACGCGGCGGACGTCGCGATCAGCAACACTTTCGGGCCGAACCTGCTGCTAAGCTTCAAGGTTCAGTGCGAGCCGGTGGAGGCCGGCGTTTAGCGCGTTTTCAACCTAGTCTGAATCGCGAAAGGCGGAAAACGTGCTGTTTTTCATGATGGCTAGAGTTTGATCCGCTCCAGCGTGCGGCTCCTCCTGCATCTGGAAGCGGCCGGCGCCCAGCGCCCTGCGCGTCCGCCGTCACTCCGCGCAACTTCGCCCGCCCGCGCGAGCCGACGGGATTCGGTGGACAGGACGGGCCGGATCCCGTGAGATCCTGGGCGACGCCCGTCTCAAGGGCGAAGGGAGGAACGTCATGACCCAGAATCGCCGGAGCGCCCGCTGATGCGCGAGAAAATCATCGTGACCTGCGCCGTCACCGGCGGGGGCGACACGGTCGGCAAGCATCCGGCCATCCCCGTGACGCCCGAGGAAATCGCGAACGCCGCGCTCGAGGCGCGGGCGGCCGGCGCCGCGATCGCGCATATCCATGTGCGCAATCCCGCCAACGGCAAGCCCAGCCGCGACTTGGCGCTCTATCGCGAAGTGGTGGAGCGGATCCGCGCCTCCGGCTCCGATCTGATCATCAACCTCACTTGCGGCGCAGGTGGGCGTTACTCCCCCTCGGCGGAGGATCCCAAGATCGGCGACCGCAGCTCCACCATCGTCAACCCGCGCGACAGAGTGGAGCATGTGTTGGCGCTGAAGCCGGAGATCTGCTCGCTCGACGTCGCGACCATGAACATGGGGGAGTTCGTGTTCATGAACACGCCCGCCCATCTGCGCGAGATGGCGGAGCTGATGCGTTCGGTCGGCGCGAAGCCGGAGTTGGAGGTGTTCGACGCCGGCCATGTTCGGCTCGCCGCTCAGATGGTGAAGGATGGGCTGATCGACGCGCCGGCCTTGTTCCAGATCGTGCTGGGCGTGCCCTGGGGGGCGCCGGCCAACTCAGAGGCGATGGCCTATATGAAAAGCCTGGTGCCGGAGGGCGCGCATTGGGCCGCCTTCGGCATCAGCCGCATGCAGTTCCCTATGGTCGCGCAGGCCGTGCTCTATGGCGGGCATGTGCGCGTCGGGCTGGAGGACAATCTCTATCTGGAGAAGGGCGTGTTCGGCTCCAACGGCCAACTGGTGGAGAAGGCGGTCAAGATCATCCGGCTGTTGGGATCGGAGGTCATGACGCCGGCCGAGGCGAGGGTCGCGCTGGGGCTCCGCGGGACGCCCTGATCCGATGGCCGCAGCTTTCTCCTATTATTGCTAAAAGATCATATGTTTCTGCTTTTGCCGCACCAAGCCAGCGTGGACGCCTTTGCGCTTTCCCACCCCGGCGCCCCCGCCTATCTTGGGCGTTGAAGGTCCAGGGAGCAGGTCAATGGCGGAAGAGGGGGGGCGCGCGGATCAACCCGGCACATTGACCGAGCAGCTCTACAATCGGCTTCGGCGCGACATCGTCCTGGGCGATCTGAAGCCCGGCGCCCGGCTGAAGCTGGAGGCCTTGAGCGCGGAGTACAAAGCCAGCGTCAACACCTTGCGCGAAACCCTGTCGCGGTTGGCGTCGGACGGGTTGGTGATCGCGGAGGGGCAGCGAGGCTTTACGGCGCCGCCGGTCTCGATGGAGGATCTGCGCGACGTCACGGAGATGCGCGCGCTGCTGGAATGCCACGCCCTGACCGAGTCGATCGCCAACGCCGATCTGGAATGGGAGGCCGGCGTGGTCGCGGCCTATCACAAGCTCTCGCGGATCGAAGCGGTGGTGCAGGACGACCCGGAGCGCTATGGCGCGGACTGGGAGCGCTATAACAGGAATTCCACGCCGCGCTGATCGCGCGCTGCGGTTCACGCTGGCTCAAGATGTTTCACACGGCGATGTACGACCACAGTCAGCGCTATCGCATGCTGTCCTTGACCGTGAAGCCGTCTCCACGCGCCCAATCGGCGCTGGAGCACAAGATGTTGCATGACGCGGCGCTGGCGCGCGACGCCGAGGGCGCGGTGGCGGCGCTGCGTCAGCATATCCTGAAGGCGGGCGCCGCGGCGGGCGCGGAAACGGCGGCGCTGGCGGGAAAGCTCAAAAAGCCGAGCGGCCGGAAGGCGCCCTGACGCGCCGGGGTCAGACCTTGTAGGCCAGCCTCAACCCGCCCCAATGCTTGCCGCGCACGTAGATCGGCGATGAGATGTCCTTCATCACCGCGAACTGGCCGCCGCCCATGTCGCGTCGGTAGCTCTGGATCAGAAACTTGGTCTGGTTCATGCCGGCGGCGAGGCCGACGCGGTCGTTGAACATGCGTCTCGTCCGGCTGTTGGCGGCGTTCCAGATCGGGTCGCCCGGCCGCTGCGGATGGCTGAACTTCTTGTTGTGCGAGGGAAGATAGCCGTTCACGTCGATCGGCGCGCAGAACACGACGCGCTGGTCGAAGTTGAGCGCGGGTTCCTGAATCGGCGGGATCACCTTGTCGATGAAGGGCAGATAGCGTGTGGTGTATTGCTTCGGGTCGGTGCCCGGCATCAGCTGATAGTTCCGATCGAACAGGGTTTCCATCGTCACTTCGCCGCTGTCCAGCCCCGCCTCGAAGGCCGCCGCGACCTGGCTGGCTAGGCGCATCGCCTCCTCCACGAACGCGGTGTCCGGCGTCTCCACCCCCGACGCCACGCAGTATTTCATCACCGCTTCGGACATGGAGAGCAACTGCTGCATCCGGCTCTGCGCGGCTCCGATCGAAGCCACGGATTCCGAGACGCCCTGCGACAGGTTGCGAAGGTCTCCGCTGAGCCGGAGACATTGGGAGTCAATCTGCGCGGACCCGCCGGCTATCGCCTCCACGCGGCCGTCCAACTCGCCGATCGCGCGGCCGGCTTCGGACATCGCGTCGCCGATCGCGGCCGTGCCGGAAAGGGCGGCGTCGGCGCGCGCCGAGCCTTCCGCCGCGCGGCGCACCAGCTCCGACGTCTTGGCGCCCAGCTCCTGCAACGTCGCGTCGATCTCGGTCGTGGCGCCGCTGGTTTGCTTGGCGAGCTGTTTGACCTCGCCGGCGACCACGGCGAAGCCCTTGCCGGCGTCGCCCGCCCGAGCGGCTTCAATCGTCGCGTTGAGCGCGAGCAGATTGGTTTGGCGCGCGATGGCGTTGATCCCGGACGCGACGCGGCCCACCCGCGCCAGCGCGTCCTGCAATCCGTTGAGCTCGGCGGAGATCACGGACACGGTCTCCACCAGATAGCGGATCGCCTGAAGCGAGCCCGAAACTTCCCCGCTGGAGCGTTGAATGTCGGTCCGCGCGCGCGCCGCCGCCTCATGCGCCTCCGCCGCCGCCTCCGCGACCGAACGATTTTGCGCGCTCACGTCGCTGGCGAGGGAGGTCAGTTGCGACAGGATCGCCGACTGATCGGTGATCCGCTGAGTGACGATCTCGACATCACCTGAAAGATCGACGATCTCGATACTGGCTTCGCCTGTCGTCTCCGAAAGCTGGCGTAAAACCTCGTGATCAATCTCGCGCGTGAGCATGGTCCCGACACTTTTCTGAATTCGTTTATTCACAATATCCTTAATTAAAAAGCGCCGCGCGTAAATCGGTATCTAGAGATGGAAGCGCCGCGGAGGCGATCTCCCCCTGTCTTGATCAGAACAAACGCGGCGCGATTGCTTCAGATGGCGGGCGCTCAATAAGAACAAAGAACAAATGTTTATTTGCTTTCGTGGGACTTCGCCCCCTTCGGACACGGCTGCGCCCGAAGGGAGCGTGAGGGATGGTCATCCGCGCTGGATGTTCCAGAACAGCGGCAGGCCGGTGAGCATCCCGGAGAGGTCGCTGCGATGGCCTGACGTCGTGATGGTCTGGCCCAGCGGGATGTAGGGGACGTCCTCAAAGGCCTGGAGCTGGAGCTGCTCCGCCAGCTTCTTCTGCGTTTCGACGTTGCTGGCCCGCAACCAAGCGGCGCGCAGCTCTTCAATCTTCGGGCTGTTCGGCCAGCCGGGAGCGGCGTCCTTGCCGTTGCCGCGCAGAAAAACGTGACCGGCGGGGTTGAGATGGTCGGCCCCGGCCCAGGAAGTCTGGAAGATGCTCCAGCCGCCTTCGGAAGGCGGGCCGTTCTTGAAGCGCCGGGTGATGGAGCTGGCCCAATCCATGGTGGCG
>JBMLRS010000775.1:0-5441 GCA_049240905.1 Elsteraceae bacterium | reverse complement strand
CGCTTTGGTGTTTGCGCGCCCCGGGGCGCGGATGGGGCCCCCCCCCCCAACCGCGCCACCATGGTTTGGGCCAGCTCCATGGTGGCGACTTCGTGGTTCAGTCCCAGCTTGCCGAGCAGGTCCGCGGTGATCTCCGCCAGCGCCTTGACGCTGACGATGTCCTGCGGCGCCATCAGCAGCACTTTCTCGCCAGCGTAACCAGCGGCCGCGATGGCGCGCTTGGCGGCGTCGATGCTGCGCGGGCCGGTCAGCGCCTCCATGCCGGCGTTGCTGGCCATCGGCGTGCCCGGGCAGAAATAGCCGACCCCGTCGTTCCAGCGTCTGCGATCGTCGCCGTTCACCGCCATCATGTAGTCGGACTGGGTGATCGCGCCGTAGAGCGCACGGCGCATCTTGGGATTGTCGAAGGGCGGTTGGGCATGGTTCAGCCGCATGGTCGCGATGGTGCCGGTCGGCACCACGACCTTCAGCGTGACGCCGCGGCTGCGCGCCAGAAGCGGCATCAGGTCGCCGGGCACGGTGTAGTACCAGTCGACCTCGCCATTTTGCAGAGCCGCGCTGGCGGTCGACTGATCCTGCAGAATGGTCCATTCGACCCGGTCGAAATGCACGCGCTTGCCGCCGGCCGTGCGCGAGGCGGGCTCGTCGCGCGGAACATAGTTCTCGAACTTCTTGTAGACGACGCGGGCGCCGGCGACGCGCTCGTCGGCGGCGTAGACGAAGGGGCCGCTGCCGGTCGGGTCGGTGATCGGCTTGGTCGGGTCGCCGTCGGCGATGCGCGCGGGCATGATCCCGCACATCATCGGGGCGATCTTGCTCAGCGCGTCGGGCAGCAGGGGGAAAGGCTCCTTCAGGCGCAGCACCAGCGTGCGGTCGTCCGGCGTCTCGATCTCGTTCAAGGCGGCGCCCAAGGCCTGACCGAACACGTCGCGCCGCGCCCAGCGGCGGATCGATGCGGCGGCGTCGCGCGACAACACCCGCTCCCCATCATGGAAGCGCAGGCCCTCGCGTAAGGTCAGGCGCCATTCCAGCCCCTCCTTCTCCACCAGGAAGCCCTGCAGCATCTGCGGGCGCGGCGTGTAGTTCTCGTCCTGCCCGAACAGCGTGTCATAGACCATATAGCCGTGGTCGCGGGTCTGGTAGGCCGTGACCCAGGTCGGATCCAGGATCGCGAGATCGGCGTCCGGCACGAAGCGCAGCACGCGCGCCCTCTGCGCCACTGACGGGGCGGAAATCAGCGGAGCGGAGAGAGCGGCGAGGCCGCCAAGGCCGGCCATGAAACTGCGACGACGCATCGTGGATATCCTCCAATGAAGTCAAGCGGCTAGTATGGCGCATCGACGTTGCGGGAGAAGCCCGAAAACGTCGGTCCTGTCCCCTCCAAGGCGGCGCTCGCCGTCGATCGCGCGCGAACGGATCGCGATCAGCGTCTGGATCGCCGAGGTCGGCGGGCTGAATGCGATGGGCGATCCGCGCCTCCCGATCGTCGCCCCCGGATCCGATGAGGCCGACCTGTTCCGAGGAAGCGGGATCATCAGCGAGAAGGGCTGGACGCCGGGCCGCAGAGCGACCGACTGAGTCGGAGACAACAACCACTTGAGCGTAAGGGGGTTTGACGGGGTACGTATTTAATTATATATTGATTATATCAATACGCGTAGGTTCGTTATGTCCATCGTCTCCAGCGTCACTGTCCAGAGCGGGTTCGACCCATCGATAGCGGAATTCGTAGAACCGAACGCGGAAGCCTTCGACGTGGACGGCATGGACGTCGAGGCTTTGAATCATCTTCCGGTGGGCGCCATCAAGGTCGACGCCGAAGGTCGGATCGCCTTTTACAATGAGACGGAGTCGCGCATTTCCGGGCGGGCGGCGGTTCGCGTGATCGGGCGGCGGTTCTTTCACGAGATCGCTCCCTGCACGAACATGCCGAACTTTTACGGCCGATTTCGCGACGCCGTCGTCGCGGAGAACGCCCATGTGAGCTTCCTGTTTGTGTTCGACTTCGCGATGCGCCCAATTCGCGTGCGCATCGACATGCGGCCGTCCAGCGAGAAGGGGCTTTACTGGATCCTGGTCCGCCCCGTGGAGTTTCTGGAGAGCGCCGAGCGCACCCGCGCCGCCGAGTTGGTGAATGCCGCGCGGGTCAGAGTCGTGGGCGAGGCGATCGATTACAGCGAATGCGATCGCGAGCTGATCCATCAACCCGACGCGATCCAACCTCATGGGGCGCTGATCGCGATCGACCCGACCGATCTTTCGATCCAACTTGCCAGCGCGAACCTCGAGAGCGTGTCGGGCGCGTCGTTGAAGCGCGCCCTTGGTCAACCGGCCGCTCTGCTGTTTCCCGAGGCGTTCTTGGAGAGCGTGATCAAGGAAACCGCCGAGGAAGGGCGGCGCAGCAGCGGCGTCGTGAAGGTTCAAGATGGCGAATGGCTGGACTTCCTGGCGCATCGAAGCCAGGCGTGGCTGATCATGGAGCTTCAGCGCGAACGATCGCCGCTACCCGCCGAAGGCTTCGCCCTTCAGGAGGAGCAGTCGTTCCTGGAGGAGTTCTACGCGACCCTGATCGCTTTCCCCTCCGGAGGGTTCGTCGCGCAGGGGGCGGCGGAGCGGATCCGAAAATTCACGGGCGTCGATCGGGTCTTGATCTATCAGTTCGACCCCGCCGGCAACGGCTGCGTGATCGCGGAGGACAAGGAGACCGAATGGGATCAATCGCTGGTCGGGTTGAACTTCCCCGCCAGCGACGTGCCGAAGCAGGCGCGGGCGCTCTATCTGCGCAACCGGGTGCGGCATGTGCCCAACAACGCCTATGTCGCGGTGGACTTGGCCTGCGCGGAGACGGATCGACTCGTCGAGCCGCTCGATCTCAGCTTTGCCTGCTTGAGATCGGTTTCGCCGCTGCATCGCGAGTATCAGCGGAACATGGGCGTCCTCGCGTCGTTTTCCGCGTCGATCCTGGTGGACGGCGCGCTGTGGGGGCTGGTGATCGGCCATCATCGACTGCCGCTCCACCTGTCCCGAGGCCGCATCTCCGCGATAGAGCGCGCGGCGGAACTGCTGGGGCCGCGCTTGGCGCAGGCCGAAACGCAGGAGACTCTCGCCGCGCGGCTGCAGCACGAGAAGACCCATCGGGACTTCATCGATCAACTGGCGACGGCGGAAGATCTGCTCCACAGCTTCGAACGCGGAAAAGTGAAGCTGACCGCGCTTTACGACGGCGCGACCGGCGCCGTGGCGCAGATCGGCGGACAGATGGTCGCCGTCGGCCGGACGCCGTCTTTGCCAAAGCTGCAACGCCTGGTTGATTGGCTGCACCGCTCGGTCAAGGAGGATGTCTGGGCGACCGACTGCATCTCCGGCTATGTGCCGGATTTTCTGGATGAAAAGGGAATCGCGAGCGGCGCGCTCGTTTGTTACTTGACGCCGAATCACCTCGATCTGGTCATCTGGTTTCGGCCTGAAGCCGTCGAGGCGGTGACCTGGGCCGGCGATCCGGCCGAGAAGGCGCGGGCCGACGGGTCGTTGCTGCCGCGCAAGCGGTTTGAAAGATGGATCGAGCTTAAGTCGGCCCACTCCCGTCCCTGGGCGCCGTGGAAGCTGGAGTTGGCGAACCGACTGAGCCACGCCATCACTTCCGTCCTGTCCGCGCAACTTGTGAAGCTGAAGACCTTGAACGAGAAGCTGGAGCTGGCGAGCGGGGTCAAGGATCGCTTCCTCGCCCAGATGAGCCACGAGCTTCGCACGCCTCTGAACGCGGTGATCGGCTTCAGCGAACTCATCGCGACGGGGTTCGCCGGTCCCACCACGGACAAGCAGAAGGAATATCTTGGCGACGTTCTGTCGGCGGGTAAGCATCTCCTCTCCCTGATCAATGACATCCTTGAGATTTCGCGGCTTGAGGCTGGGAAGTACGTAATCGCGCCGACCATGGTGAACGTCTTGGACGTCGCCCGACGCGCGGTCGAGATGTTGAGCCCGCAGGCGAGCCAGCAAGGCGTTCGGCTCGAGCAGCCGCCAGGGCCGCCGGCCTGGATCACCACGGACGAGCGCGCGCTGACGCAGGTCATGGTGAATCTCCTGTCCAACGGCATCAAGTTCACCAAAGCTGGCGGCTTCGTCAGGGTGGCGGTGGAGGAGAAGGATTCGACGGTGGAGATCAGCGTCTGCGACAGCGGCATCGGTATGGACGAAGACACGCTCAGCAAGATCGGCGCGCCGTTCTATCAGGCGCAACACGCCTACCGAACCGCCGATGGAACAGGCCTTGGACTTTCGATCGTGCAGGCGTTGGTGAAGGCGAACGGCGGCGAAGTCCGGTTCCGGAGTCAGCCGGGAGTCGGCACCACCGTCACAGTCGCGTTGCCCAAGGTCGCGCCAACCCCGGACGAGGCGAACGCCAACAATTGACCATCGCGCCTATGGACGGCCGCAATCATCGGGCGCAGCCCTCATTTCTGGTATAGTAACGCAGGTCACAGCTGAGGCGCGTCCTTCGGGCGCGGCGGGCGGCGATCATCGTCCGCCCAAAGGATCAGCCTTTCCATGTCAATCAGCTGGAGAATTCAGTTTCGCGAGCGCGGCCCAATCATCGATCCCATCGAGAAGGTCTATGATTGGCGCTTGGCGGAGACGCTGGATCCCGGCTGGCGGCCGGAGATCTGCGCGGTCTACGAGTATTGGCGCTCTCTCCGCGCGGTCGACGCCGCCGGCGAGAGGCTGCTGCCCACCCGGAAGCAATGGGACGTGCTGGATGTCGCCCGCTACATGCCGGACATCCGGTTCTTCGACGTGGCGCGCTGGGACCGCCCCCCCCTATTGGCGTTACCGATGCCGTTTGGTCGGCACAAACCAGGTCGACGCCTTGGGCTTTGACCCAACCGGGCGATGGTTGGACGAGGCTGAGCCCTGGACCTGGCGCGACCAGCGCTTTCTCGCGCGGCAGGAAGCGATGATGAAGAGCCGATCGCCGACCTGGCGACGCGGCGAAATCGTATTCGAGCGCAGCCGGGACAAGGGCATGCTGGAGTGTCTTCAACTGCCTTTCGCCAACGACGGCGTCAGCGTGGACATGGTCGCGGACTTCACGCTGTACATGTTCTCGCTGGACTAGCAACGCGCGCGTCCGTCGCAGCGCGACCAATCCCGTCATCCAAGAAACTGCGCGCAAAGAGTGAGAAACATCACTCGGTGTGGAAAAACATCTAGACCGTGTAAAAATATATTTCACAGTATTTAATTGTTGTCTAAATTCCGGGCGAATGACTTCAAAGCGGGCAGTTCGCAGCCGGGGATTGGATGGATAAGGCTCTCATCACGCGCTTGTTGGCCACCACGGCGTCGATCGCTTGGCTCGCGGTCACCGCCCCGGCGCAGGCGCAGTCGCCGCAAGCGCCGACGGTGGCGGCGGGCTCCATCGCGATCACCCGGCAAGGCGC
>JBMLRS010000774.1:0-1936 GCA_049240905.1 Elsteraceae bacterium | reverse complement strand
TCGCTATTTCTCGCCTCAGCCCGGTCTGAATGTGGCCGCCTTGTCACGCGGCGGCGCGCGCAGGCCGTAAGGGGCGATCCGCCCATGTTTCGCCGTCTTCTTGTATGATATGTGAATAGATCGGCGCGGCGGGCGGCGCCAGATTTCCCATGGGTACAGGCATGAAGTGGTTGGTTCGGGGCCTCACGGCGCTGATTTTCTGCGGGTTCGTCGGCGTCGGCGGCGCGCTGGCGGTGTTCTGGTATTTTGGCCAGGACCTGCCGGACTACGCGCAGCTGCATGACTACCAACCGCCGATGGTGACCCGCGTTCATGCCGGCGACGGACGGCTGATGGCGGAATACGCGATCGAACGCCGTATTTTCGTGCCGATCGCCGCCATTCCCAAAACCGTGATCGACGCCTTCCTCTCCGCCGAGGACAAGAATTTCTACGAACATCCGGGCATCGACATCAACGGCGTCGGCCGCGCGATCGTCAGCAACCTCTCCAATCTGGGCAGCAATCGGCGCCAGGCCGGCGGCTCGACCATCACGCAGCAGGTCGCCAAGAACTTCCTCCTCGGCAACGAGATGTCGATCCGCCGTAAAGTGCGCGAGGCGATCCTCGCCTTCCGGCTGGAGCAGGCGCTGACCAAGGACCGGATCCTCGAGCTGTATCTGAACGAGATCTATCTGGGCTTCGGCAGCTATGGCGTGGCGACCGCGGCGCTGAATTACTTCAACCGCTCGCTTGATGAGCTGACGGTGGCGGAGGCGGCCTATCTGGCCGTGCTGCCGAAGGCGCCCAACAATTACAACCCGAACCAGCATCCCGAACGGGCGAAGGCGCGGCGCGATTGGGTGATTGAGCGCATGCAGGAGGACGGCGTCATCTCCGCCGCCGATGCGGCCAACGCCAAGGCGCTGCCCATCACGGTCCGCAAGCGCGACGCCGAAGAGACGGTGCGCGCCGACTACTTCGCGGAGGAAGTGCGCAAGGAGTTGGCCGCGCGGTTTGGCGACGCCGGCCTTTACAAGGGTGGGCTGTCGGTCCGAACCACCCTGGATCCGAAGCTGCAGTCCATCGCCGACAAGGTGCTGAAGGACGGCATGATCGCCTATGACCGGCGCCATGGCTGGCGCGGTCAGCCGATCGCGCGGGAGCTGCCGGTGACGGGCGATTGGCAGCGTGGGTTGACCGCCCTGACCCCGCCGCCGGTCGTCCCTGGCTGGACCTTGGCCCTGGTGCTGAAGCTGGAGAACGACGGAGTCGAAATCGGTCTTCGCAACGGTCAGAAGGGCCGCATTCCGATGTCGGAGTTGGCCTGGGCCCGCGCCACCCAACCGGAACAGAAACTGGGGCCGCCGATCCGGCGTCCGTCGGACGTGCTGGCGGCGGGCGACGTCGTGCTGGTGGAGCCGGTGACCGTGGCGCCGGACGGCCGGACCAGGCATCCCGCCAACAGCTTCGGCCTGCGCCAGATCCCGGACGTCGGCGGCGGCCTGATCGCGCTCGACCCGCACACCGGCCGCGTGCTGGCGATGACAGGCGGCTGGAGCTACGAGATGAGCCAGTTCAACCGCGCGATTCAGGCGCAGCGGCAGCCAGGCTCCTCCTTCAAGCCCTTCGTTTATCTGGCGGCGTTGGACAATGGCTTCACGCCGTCGACCTTGGTGCTGGACGCGCCTTTCGTGATCGACCAGGGCGCCGGTCTCGGCAAGTGGAAGCCGTTGAATTACACCGAGCGCTTCTATGGCCCGGTGCCGTTGCGCACTGCGTTGGAGCAGTCGCTGAATCTGGTCACCGTGCGCGTCGCGGACATGGTGGGGATGGACCGGGTGGCGGAATACGCGCAGCGCTTCGGCGTGGTCGACCGTCTGCCGCGCTATCTCTCCATGTCCTTGGGCGCGGGCGAGACCACGCTGCTGCGCCTGACCACCGCCTACGCGATGAT
>JBMLRS010000773.1:0-1906 GCA_049240905.1 Elsteraceae bacterium | reverse complement strand
TTTGATTTCTATCTCAGCGATCTCGGCGCGAAGGCCGTGATCGTGGCCGCCGGCATGGAGAGCCCAGTGCTGGCCGCCGCCAAGGAGCGCGGCATCGCGATCCTGCGCACCACGCCGTCGCCGGTCGGCGCCGGCGCCTTCACGCTGGACGGCGAGAGCGCGGGCAAGCCGGTCTCGATCTCCCCGGTCACGCCAGGCGACGTGGCGCTGGTGCTGCACACCTCGGGCACCACGTCGCGGCCGAAGATCGTGCCGTTGAGCCAGGCCAATGTCTCGGCGTCGGCCCGCCATATCGGCGCGACCTTGGCGCTGACCCCGGCCGACCGTTGCCTGAACATCATGCCGCTGTTCCACATTCACGGGCTGATCGCGGCGGTGCTGTCCAGCCTGGGCGCCGGGGCGGAGGTCTGCTGCACCCCCGGCTTCGACGCGCTGAAGTTCTTCCGCTGGTTCGACGCCGTGACCCCCACTTGGTACACCGCCGTGCCCACCATGCATCAGGCGATCCTGAGCCGGGCGGAGCGGAATGCGGAAATCTTGGCGCGGGTTAAACTGCGCTTCATCCGCTCCTCCTCCGCTTCGCTGCCGCCGCAGGTGATGCTGGCGTTGGAAGAAGCGTTCAGCGCGCCGGTGATCGAGAGCTACGGCATGACCGAAGCCGCGCACCAGATGGCCTCCAACCCGCTGCCGCCGCGCCCGCGCAAGCCAGGGTTCGTGGGGATCGCCGCCGGTCCGGAGGTCGGCATCATGGACGAGGACGGCAATATCCTTCCGCAGGGTGCGATCGGCGAAGTGGTGATCCGCGGCCCGAACGTGACGTCCGGCTACGAAAACAACCCCGCCGCCAACGCCGCTGGCTTCGCCAATGGCTGGTTCCGCACCGGCGACCAGGGCCTGCTGGACGAAGAAGGCTATCTGCAGCTGACTGGCCGCCTGAAGGAGCTGATCAATCGCGGCGGCGAGAAGGTGAGCCCGCTGGAGGTCGACACCATCCTGATGGATCACCCGGCGGTCGCCCAGGTCGTCACTTTCGCCATGCCGCACGCCAAGCTGGGCGAGGAAGTCGCCGCGGCCGTGGTGCTGCGCGAAGGAACGGAGCTGACCGAACGCCAACTGCGCGATTTCGCGGCCGAGCGTCTGGCCGATTTCAAGGTGCCGCGCAAAGTGGTGTTCCTGGCGGAGATCCCCAAGGGCGCGACGGGCAAGCTGCAGCGGATCGGCCTGGCCGAGAAGCTGGGCTTGGCGGGCTGACGCCATGAAGATCGCGATCTTCGGCGCCGGCGCGATCGGCGGCTTCCTGGGGGCCAAGCTGGCGGCGGCCGGCGCGGCCGACGTCTCCTTCATCGCGCGCGGCCCGCATCTGGCCGCCATGCGCGCGGATGGGCTGAAAGTGACCTCGGCGGAGGGCGACATTCATGTCCGCCCGGTCTGCACTGACAATCCCGCCGATCTGCCGCCGCAGGATTACGTGTTCCTGACCGTGAAGGCGCCCGGCCTGTTCGCCGCCGCCAAGTCGATCCAGCCGCTTCTGGGGCCGGAGACGGTGCTGGTCGCCGGGGTGAACGGCATTCCCTGGTGGTATTTCCACGGCGTCGGCGGCGAGCTCGAAGGTCATCGCGTGAAGTCGGTCGATCCGGACGGCTTCCTGTGGGACGCCCTGCCGCCCGCGCGCACCTTGGGCTGCATCGTCTATCCGGCGGCGGAGGTCGTCGCCCCCGGCGTGATCGCCCATGAATATGGCGACCGCTTCAGCCTGGGCGAGCCCGACGGCAGCCGCAGCCCCCGCGCGGAGGCCCTGTCGAAGGCGCTGATCTCCGCCGGCCTCAAAGCCCCGGTGCGGCCGCGCCTGCGTGACGAATTATGGGTCAAGCTGTGGGGCAACATGGCCTTCAACCCGATCAGCGCC
>JBMLRS010000772.1:2476-2792 GCA_049240905.1 Elsteraceae bacterium | reverse complement strand
AGGCTCATCGCGGCGTCGGCGACGGCGATGACCCGCACGGCGTTCCAAAGAGAAACGGCGGCGATCACTTCCGGGCCGGATTCTTCGCCCTCCCCTTCCCGCACCATCTTGATGGCGATCCACCACAGGAGGAGTCCGCCGACCAACTTCAGGAAAGGAGTCTGCATCAACAAGGTGATGGAGCTGGCGAACACGATGCGCAGCACCACCGCGGCGCCGGCGCCGATCATTATCCCCCAGCGCTGCTGCTTCGGCGGCAGACTGCGGCAGGCAAGCGCGATGACGAGCGCGTTGTCGCCCGACAGGATCAGGTCGA
>JBMLRS010000772.1:0-2466 GCA_049240905.1 Elsteraceae bacterium | reverse complement strand
ATGATCTTTAAGAGGCCGCTCCAGAACTCCGGCGTACCTACTTCTACAAATAGTGCTTCCATCTTATCCCGCCAGAGCGCGCAGATTCATCTGCTTCAAACAACGATCTATCCACAATTTCGTCAACTTTTCCTGCACGCCGTTCATGTTCAGCCGATCATTCAGCCCCTTCCAGTCGACATGATCAAGGTCCTGATCCTGATTGAAGCAGGAGAAGACGACCGTGGTCTTGCCGGTGACAGGGTCCTTGTGCGGCTGGAGGCACTGCGCGCAAATCTCCTTCATCATGCACTGCATTGGGGAATTGATGCTCCCGACGCCGCAGTGCGAAGGCTTGAGAAAACTTCTTAACACAGCATGGCGCGCTGAAGCCACCGCAGCCATCATCCGATCGGAGCCGATGGCGACGATGCGATCGCAAGCCGACAGCGGAATCGGGACCTCTCCAAGATCGCCGCGGGCGTATGACGCCATGGCCTCCACGATGTTGCCGACGAAGCGCTTATCCTGCGGGCGGGTCGGTTCGAACCCCGGCGCCTCGTCGGAGCACCAGATCACGACATCCGCCGCCGCTTCGATCTGATCGACCTTGTAGCGATCGATCAGCTTTTTATAGCCCGCGAAGTAGACCACTTTCCCACCCTCGGCGCGCATGCGCTGCCCGATCGAGAACAGCACGGCGTTGCCAAGCCCGCCGCCGACAAGGGCCGCCGTCTCGCCCTTAGGCGTCTCGGTCGGCGTTCCCGTCGGCCCCATCAGCACCACGGGCTCGCCCGGCCGCAGCATGGCGCAGAGATCGCTCGATCCGCCCATCTCCAGCACGATGGTCGAGACCAATCCAGCCTTGGCGTCGGTCCAGGCGCCAGTGAGAGCCAGGCCTTCCATCGCCAAGGTCGTGCCGCCAAAGCGCGGGGCCAGCGCCTCGAAATTCTGCAGGCGATAGAACTGGCCGGGCAGGAAGGCCTGCGCGGCGAACGGGGCCTTCACCACCACCTCCACGATGGTCGGGGTGAGACGCAGGACCTCATGGATGCGCGCGCGCAACCCGTCGTTCATGGCGGCGGCCAGATCCGGCCCCGAGATCGCGGTCGGCTTGACGCCGGACAGGACCCGGCTGACCGTAGGATAGCCCTGCTTGGCCCCGCCCATCGCCTTCACGACGTTGCCGGCGAAGCTGGGATGCAGATCGCCGAAGAAGCTCATGGTCCGGCCGTCGGCGCGCTTGTGCATCAGCACGCGCGCGATCTCCGGCTTCGCGCTACGCTCCGGCGAGACGGGATTGCCCTCCTCGTCGATCGCCTGGAAGTATTTCCCGTCGATCGAGGCCGACGCCGGATCCTCGCGATGCAGCACAGTGTTGGGCTGGGTGCCTGCGGCGACCAGGATGGAGCGGGCTGGCAGAACCCTCTCGACGCCCTCTGCGTCCTTCACTTTCAGGCCGGCGGCGGCGCCGAAGCGATCAACCTCCACCGCCGTCGGCGTCAGGCTCTCGCTGAAATAGATCCCTTCCTGCAGGGCGAGGGCGACCTCCTCGTGGTTCAGCGTGTAGCTCGGCGCGTCGATCAGACGACGCCGATAGGCCAGAGTGGAGCCGCCCCAGCCGCGCAGCAGCGTGATCAGATCGGGCTCGCGGCCCGCCGACTTGGCGGCGGCGCGCTCCGCCCGGATCGCGCGGGCGTGTTCGATGAAGGTAAGGCCGATCTCGCGCTCTTCCTCGCTCCAGGCCGCCTGAACCGCCGCCTCTCCCCGTTCGGCCACCAGGATCTCGTAGCGGCTGAGGAATTTCTCGACCTGGACGGGGTAGTAGGCCAACGCCTCGGTCGCGGTGTCGATCGCGGTCAGGCCGCCGCCGATCACCACCACCGGCAAACGCAACTGCAAGTTGGCGATGCTGTCGGTCTTGGCCGCGCCGGTCAGTTGCAGCGCCATCAGGAAGTCCGACGCCTGACGCACGCCCTTGGCCAGACCATTGGGCAGATCCAGGACCGTCGGGCGACCGGCCCCGGCGCACAGCGCGATGTGGTCAAAACCGGCCGCGAAGGCCTGCTCCACCGTCAGCGTGCCGCCGAAGCGCACGCCGCCGATCATGGTGAAGTGCTGGCGGCGCTCCAGCAACAAGCGGATCAGCTTCAGGAAATTCTTGTTCCAGCGCACGGTGATGCCGTATTCGGCCACGCCGCCGAAGCCGGCCATCGCCCGCTCGTCCAGGGATTCATAGAGCGAGGCGACGTCGCGGATCGGCTCGAACGGAACGCGCGCGCCGTCCGGCTTCACGCCGGAGATCGTCTCCGGCAACGGCTCGATCTTGAGGCCGTCGACCGCGACCACCGTATGCCCGTCGTTCATCAGATGGTGGGAGAGGGTGAAGCCGGCCGGCCCAAGCCCCACCACCAGCACCTTGTAGCCGCTGTCCGGCCGCGCGAAGGGGCGCGCCAGATGCAGCGGGTTCCAGCGGGTCAGCAGGCT
>JBMLRS010000771.1:0-11426 GCA_049240905.1 Elsteraceae bacterium | reverse complement strand
TCAACAAGGCGGACGGCGATCTGGCGCCCGCCGCGCGCCGCACCGTCGCCGATTACACCGCCGCCCTGCATCTGCTGAGGCCGATCAACAGCCATTGGCGCCCGCCCGTGCTCGCCGCCTCCGCCGCCACCGGCGAAGGTTTGCCGGAGATCTGGGACGCGGTCGGTCGCTGGCGCGCGGCGGCCGAGGCCGTCGGCGCCTTCGCCGAGCGCCGCGCCGGGCAGGCGGTCGCCCGGCTTTGGGCGGAACTGGCGGACAGCCTGCTCGATCGTCTGCGCGCCCATCCCGTCGCGCGCGCCCAGCTCCCGCAGATCGAGGCGGACATCGCCGCCGGCCGGCTGTCCGCCGTCGCCGGCGCCCGCCGCCTGCTGGACGCCGCCGAACGATGAACGAGGGCGGCGCATGAGCCAGGTCGGCGTTCTGCTCGACCGCGCGGAGCTCGCCCATCAGAGCGGCGACGCGCCGACCGCGGCGCGGCTGTACCAGGAAGCGCTGACGCTGGAGCCGCGCAACCCGCGCGGTCTCAGCCGCTTCGGTCAATTGATCGATCAGAGCGGCCAGCCCGCCGCGGCCCTGCCCTATCTCGACGCCGCCGTCCAACTCGCCCCGCTCGACGCCGCCTATCGCTCGGCCCTGGCGGATTGTCGGCGTGGCCTGGGCGATCTGGCCGGGGCCGAGGCCGACTTTCGCCACGCCTTGATGCTGAACGCCGCCCATGTCCCCAGCCTCAACAATCTGGGCCTGCTGCTGACCGATCTGGGCCGCGCGCAGGAGGCGATCCCGCTGCTGGAGACCGCCGCCGCCCTGCGCGACGATCTGCCGGAGATTCAGAACAATCTGGGCATGGCGCTGGTCGCCAGCGGTCAGATCGAGCCGGCCATCCTCGCCTATCGGGCGGCGCTGGCGATCCGGCCGGACTATCCGGAAGCGCTGAACAACATCAGCCTCGCCCTCCAGCGCTCGGGCGATCCGGCCGGCGCCGTCGCTGCGCTGGAGCAGGCGTTGGCGCTGCGGCCGGATTTCGTCGGCGCGCTGAACAATCTGGGCGCGCTGCATCAGTCGATGGGCCGCAACGCCAAGGCGGCGGAGCTGTATCAGGCGGCCGTCGATCTGGCCCCGTCCTCGGCCAGCCTCTGGCTCAACCTCGGCAACGCGCTGAAGCAGCAAGGCCGCGCGGCGGAGACCATCGCCGCCTACGACCGCGCGCTCGCCTTGTCGCCCAATGTCGGGATCGAACTGAAGCAGGCGCTGGTCATGGCGCCGATCCAGGACAGCGCGGCGACCATCGCGCGCGACCGCGCGGCCTTCCTGGCCAAGCTTGACGACCTCGCGGCGCGCGCCGACGCCCACCCCGATCTGCTGCCCGATCCCTTGGGGCAGTTGGGCGAGACCGCCTTCTTCACCGCCTATCACGGGCTGGACGACCGCGCGCTGCTGACCCGCTACGTGGACTGTCTGATCAAGCTCAGCCCAAGCCTGACCGAACGGCTGACGGATCGCGCGGCTTGGCGGCGGCTGCCGTTGAACCAGCGCCTGCGCGTCGGCTTCCTGTCGAAGTTTCTGCGCAACCACACGATCGGCAAGCTCTACGCCGGGGTCATCAAATCCCTGCCGCGCGATCGCTTCGACGTGACGCTGCTGCGCCCGATCGGCCCGACCGACGCGCTGGAGCAGGAGATCGTCGCCTCGGTCGACCGGGTGGTGGATCTGCCGGAGACGCTGCCGCTCGCGCGCCTGCGGGTGGCCAGCGAGAACCTCGATCTGCTGTTCTACCCGGAGTTGGGGATGGACGCCTATAGCTGGTTCCTGGCCTTCGCGCGCCTGGCCCCGGTGCAGGCGGTCGGCTGGGGCCATCCGGTCACCAGCGCCATGCCCTCGATGGATTATTTCGTCAGCGGCGGCGGCTTCGAGGCGCCGGGGGCGTCATCCCATTACCGCGAGACGCTGGTGTCAGTGAAGGGGCCGGGGGTGCGCTATCCCATGCCCGCGATCGACCGCAGCCTGACCCGCAAGGATCTCGGCTTGCCGGAGGGTCGGCGGATCTACGCCTGTCCGCAATCCCTGTTCAAGTTCCATCCAGACTCCGACCGGGCCTGGGCGCGCATCCTGACCCAGGACCCGAACGGCCTGCTGGCGATCGTGGAAGCGACGGAGCCTCGGTGGAACGACCAGCTGCGCGCCCGCTTCCAATCCAGCCTTGGGCCGGACCTCGCTCAACGCGTCCATTTCCTGCCGCGCCAGCCGGAGGCGCGTTTCGCCGCGATATACGCGACCTGCGACGTGGCGTTGGACCCGCCCTTTTTCGGCAGCGGCAACACCACGCTGGAGGCGTTCGCGGCCGGCGCGCCGGTGATCACCTGCCCCAGCCCGCTGATGCGCACCCGCCTCACATCCGCCTTCTATCGCCTGATGGCGATCGAGGAGGCGCCGATCGCCCGCGATCTTGACGAGTACGCGGATCTCGCCGTCGCCATCGCCAATGATCCGGAGCGGCGCGAACGCCTGTCCCACCGCATCCTCACGAGCATGCCCAGGCTGTTCGACCGCGAGGATGTCGTCCAGGATTACGCTGACTTCTTCGAGGCGGCGATCCGCGCCGCCCACGCCAATCAACCGCCGATCGCCTGGGGCGACCCGACCTGACCTTGGAACGAGAGACCATGACCGCGCCCCTGCAAGACCTCGTGGACGTCGCCTGCCCGGCCTGCGGCCATCAGGTCGCCGTGTCCTTCATGGACGCCTCCGCCCAGCCCTTGGCCACCGGCGGCTGGCCGGACAGCGCGCAGGCCGCGCGCGACATGGCGAAGCTGCCCCTGGATTTCGTGCGCTGCCTGGATTGCGGCCATGTCTTCAATCGGGCCTTCGATTACGCGAAGATTCCCTACTCAGCGAAGCCCTACCGGATGTTCAATTCCGGGGTTCACTGGTCGGCCTTCATGGCCGGCATCCTGGAGCGGCTGGCGGGCTTCCTGCCGCCGAACCCCACGGTGATCGAGATCGGGCATGGCGACGGCGGCTTTCTGGCGGACCTCGCCGCGCGGGTCGGGGCGGGAACCTGGATCGGCTTCGATCCGAACGGGGCGCTCGGGCGGCATGGCGGGGTGGACTATCGCCACGACATGTTCAATCCGATGACCGATCTTGAGACCCTGAAGCCGGACCTGATCATCAGCCGCCATGTGCTGGAGCATCTGACCAACCCGCTGCGCTTCCTCCAGACGGTTGGTCTCGCCGCCGCCCACGCCAGCCAAGCCCCTCTGTTTTATCTGGAGGTGCCCTGCATCGACCGCGCGATCGAGACCCGCCGCAGCGTCGATTTCTATTTCGAGCATGGCTCCCACTTCACCACCCGCTCCTTCGGCCGGATGCTGGAGCGCGCCGGGGCCGAAGTGATCGAGATCGGCCATGGCTATGACCGCGAAGTGGTGTTCGGCCTCGGCCGCCTCGCCGGCGACCCCCGCCAACTGGCCACCGCCCGCGCCGCCGAAGCCTTCCGCGCGCGCGGCGCCGAGGCGCTGGAGCATATCCCGGCCCAGCTCGCCGCCCTCTTCGCGTCTGGCAAGCGCATCGCGATCTGGGGCGGCACCGGCAAATCCGCCGCCTTCATGAACCGCTATGGCCTGGACGCCCAGCGCTTCCCGATCGTGGTCGATTCCGACGCCGGCAAGGCCGGCGGCTTCGTGCCCGGCACCGGCCAAGTGATCCGCGCGCGCGACTGGCTGCGCGATAATCCGGTCGACGTCGTGATCGCCCCGCCCCAATGGCGCGCCCGCGACATCATCGCGGAAATGGAGACCGCCGGCCTTCCCCCCGTCCAACTCCTGATCGAACATGACGGCGCGTTGATCGACTTTGGCGCCGACCCGCATCCTTACAGGCGGTGAGGGAGGGGTGCGTCGTGCTGGGGGAGTTTGAATTCTGGCTATGCGCCAGATCCAGTCGGTTGCTTGATGCTACCTTCGCGCCAGGAGCGCGTCATGAAGCGAAACTGTCTCTGACCCCTTTTCTTAGTCGACCCCTTTTCTTACCTTTTCCTTATAGTCGGGCGGTTTCATTTTCGGCTGTGCGGACGAAGCGGTCATTCAAACAGGCGCCCGTCCTAGATTGGCGTTCCATCCAGCCGCGTAAAGCGGCGGCCCGATGGGTCGTGATACATGATCACGTCATGGTCCGGATAATGAACTGCTCCCGACAAAGCACGGCTGCTCATCACCAACATCACCGCATCAGCCGATGATCTGTTCTCTAAGCAGTGGGCAATCGCCGACCCGGCGCGCCAACCCGCCGCATCGCCAGTGCGCAGAATTGTCTCTGTCTCCTCGATCAAGACAAGTTCGCCGGAGAGTATGTAGACAAACTCGTCTTCTGTTTCGTGCCAATGTCGATGCGATGACCTGGAGCAAGGAGGCAATCGTTCAAGATGGACACCAAACTGCTGAAGGCCCACCTGGTCGCCAAGTGGAATCATTGCCGATGGACCGTCGTCCTGCCCCGACAGCGGATTTGGGCCACCTGGGTCTTCCGTCCAAACGCGGTTCTCGATCTTGGGCAAACCGTTCTCCTTCGATACCGGCCAACCATAGCTTGTGATGAAACTGTCAACAACGTCCGTTATAAGCCCGAATTTTTCTTTGTATGACAACAACGGTAGCCCTCCGAGGAGGGCCGCAGCATTAACCGGGTACCCACTTTCCACAGTATAGAACGGTTCTGCAGACAATCACTTGATTGGTGATCGGCTGTGCGCCAACAGCGGTCCTTCGGCGAGGAGGCGGAACCGGACGTTGAGCCCCAGTCGTAAGTTGCTCTCGACCCGACATCGTCGCTGCTGATCGGCGATGGTGACGACTCGGGGCGATCTCAAGCGTCGAATCTTACGGTCATCCTGGGTTCATGCACCCTTTCGATACGCCGCATGAGCCGCTTCGAGCTCCGCGGCGCCGGCGGAAGCGTGGACATGTAGCGCTTTAGATTCCCAACCTGGCGGAAACTACAGGAGAAAATGGGTCAGAGTCGATTATGGCCAGTGAACGTCTGGATGGGGTGAGGTTACACCAACAACAAACATCCCCTCCGGCTCAAAACCAGAAACCCCACCCGCCCCACCACCCGCCACCGTTCCAGGCTTGACCCACGCGTCCCGCTCGCTTACAAGCCACCCTTCGTTTTGGCGGCGGATGCGCCGTCGCTTTCTGTTCAAGGGATTTCGTCATGGCACGCAAGTGCGCCCTGACCGGCAAAGGCGTTCAGTCTGGCAACAACGTCAGCCACGCCAACAACAAGTCTCGCCGGCGCTATCTGCCGAACCTGCAGAGCACGGACGTGCTGAGCGACGCGCTGGGCAAGGTTCGTCTGCGCCTGTCGACCAACGCGATTCGCACGCTGGAGCATTCCGGCGGTCTCGACGCCTATCTGGCGAAGACCTCCAACCTGAAGCTCTCGCCTGAGATCAAGAAGCTGAAGAAGACGATCGCGCGCCGCGCCGCCGCGACCGCCGCGTAACTTCCGCTTGCCGCCAGGGCGAACTCAGCCCTGGTCCCTTTCGCGCAGCTTGCCTAGACTGCGATTCTCCCGAGCTCGGGGGGATCGACGGGGGCGGCTGTGCCTGAATTTCCCGGCCTGCATATTCTGGATCACCCGCTGATCCTGCATAAGCTGACGCATCTGCGCGACCGGCGCACGCCGAAGGCGTTGTTCAAGCGTCTGCTGCATGAGATCTCGCTCTTGATGGGCTATGAGATCACCCGCCACCTGCCCCTGACATCCGAACCGATCGAGACGCCGCTGGTCTCGATGGACGCGCCGGTGATCGCCGGCAAGAAGATCGTGGTGGTCTCCGTGCTGCGCGCCGGCCTCGGCATGGCCAGCGGCCTGATGGAGCTGATGCCGTCGGCGCGCGAGGGACATATCGGCCTGCGCCGCGATCCCCACACGCTGCGCCCGGTGGAGTATCTGGTCAGCCTGCCGGAGGCGGACGGCCGCCTCTTTATCCTGGTCGATCCCATGCTCGCCACCGGCAACAGCCTGTCGCACGCGGTCAGCGTGCT
The DNA here is from genome assembly GCA_049240905.1 of Elsteraceae bacterium. GTDB lineage: Bacteria > Pseudomonadota > Alphaproteobacteria > Elsterales > Elsteraceae > JBMLRS01. The sequence goes on along the minus strand of JBMLRS010000771.1, from coordinate 5,379 downwards.
GAACCAGCATGGCGTGGCCGACCGCAACATCCGGGTCATGGCGCTGGTGGTGGCGCCGGAGGGCATGCGCCGCTTCCAGGCGGATTTCCCGGACGTGCCGGTCTACGCCGCGGCGCTGGACGCCTCATTGGACGCTGACGCCTATATCCTGCCCGGCCTCGGCGACGCCGGCGACCGGATGTTCGGCACCAAGGAATCGCATTGAATGCGCGCCTCTCACCGCAGAAAAGAATCGCTCTCCCCCCTCACCCTGAGCCTGTCGAAGGCTACGCAAACTCCCCATCGTTCGCGCGCCGCCCCACCCTTCGACAGGTTCAGGGTGAGGGATCTGGGCAGGCGCCTCCGGTAAAGTTTCAGACTCAAGGTTTCCATGACCAAAAAACCCAACATCCTGCTGATCACCCTGGATCAGTGGCGCGCGGATTGTTTATCCGCCGCCGGCCACGTTTGCGTGAAGACGCCGAACATCGACCGGCTTGTCGCGCAAGGCGTCTGGTTCCGCCGCCACGCCACCCAGTCCGCGCCCTGCAGCCCGGCGCGCGCCTCGCTCTTGACCGGGCTCTACGCCTTCAATCACCGCGTGGTCGGCAACGGAACGCCGCTCGACGCCCGCTGCGTCACGCTGGCCCAGGCCTTCCGCGCCGGCGGCTGGCGCCCCACGCTCTACGGCTACACCGACACGGCGCCCGATCCGCGCGGCCGGTCGCCCAAGGATCCGGCGCTGACCACCTATGAGGGCGTCGCGCCGGGCTTCGAGGTCGGCCGCCAGACCGACGAAGAAGATCAGGCCTGGCTCGACGATCTGCGCGCGCGCGGCTATCCCGCCCCCGCGACCGCCAAGGAATACTGGCGCCCCGCCAATCCGATGGCCAATCTGCGCGCGCCCAGCGACGCGCCGCCACCCTACCCCGCCAACCTCAGCGAGACCGCCTTCCTGTCGCGCGCCGCCGGCCAGTTCATCACCGGCCATCGCGCCCAGCCCTGGCTGCTCCACGTCTCCTTCCTGCGCCCGCACCCGCCCTTGATCGCGCCGGAGCCGTTCAACAAGCTGGTCAATCCGGCGGACGTGCCCTTCCCCTTCCGCGCCGAGACGCCGGAGGCCGAGGGGGCGATCCATCCCTGGCTGAAGCACAAGATCCATACCCGCGGCCTGTCCAACAACATGACCCAGGACCCTTGGGTGCTGCGCGATCTGGACGACGCCGGCGTGCGCCAGCTGCGCGCCACATATTACGGGCTGGTCGCCGAAGTGGACGCCGCGGTCGGCTGGCTGTTCGACGCCTTGCAACGCGCGGAGCTCGCCAAGGACACGATCATCGCGCTCACCTCCGACCATGGCGAACAGTTGGGCGAGCATTGGCTGTGGGGCAAGGACGGCTTCTACGACTCCACCATCCATGTGCCGCTGATCATCCTGGACCCGCGCTCCTCCGCCGACGCGAGCCGCGGCCGCCAGGTGACCGCCTTCACCGAGGCGGTGGACGTCATGCCGACCCTGCTGGACCTCGCCGGCTTATCGGCGCCCCCGGCCTGCGACGGCCGCTCTTTGGCCCCGTTCCTGCGCGGGGAGACGCCGGAGCGATGGCGCGACGGGATCGTCTATGAATATGACTTCCGCGACGTCCGCACCGCCAAGTCGGAGACCGCGCTGGATCTCCCGCCTGAGGACTGCGTGATGACCGTCCTGCGCGACGAGCGCTTCAAATATGTCCATTTCCCCAGCCTGCCGCCGCTGCTGTTCGACCGGAAGGCCGATCCGAACGAGACGAAGAACCTCGCGGCTGATCCGGCCTATCTGGGGGTCGTCGCGGAATACGCCGGCCGGCTGCTCAGCCACCGCATGCGCCACGCCGACCGGACATTAACGCACCTCCAGGTCGGCCCCGGCGGGGTGGCGTCGAACCGCAAGGAGGCGTGAGGGGAGCCGGCGCATGGATAAAGTAAGCGGCCATTTACCTCACCCTGAGCCTGTCGAAGGGCGGGCGCGGCAGGCGGCGGGGAGTTTGCTCGACCCTTCGACGTCGCTCAGGGTGAGGGGAGTTGGCGCAGACCGCCGCTAATCCCCGCGCGGCGTCAAGATGGTGACATGGCCCATCTTGCGCCCCGGCCGCGCCTCGCGCTTGCCGTAGAGATGCAGCTTGGCGCGCGGGTTATCCAGATGGCTGCGCCATTGATGCACGTCGTCGCCGATCAGGTTCAGCATCACCGCGTCGGCCAGCCGCTCGGTCGAGCCCAGCGGCAGGTCGCAGATCGCGCGCACGGTCTGTTCGAACTGGCTGGTGACGCAGGCGTCCATGGTCCAATGGCCGGAATTGTGCGGGCGCGGGGCCAGCTCGTTCACGACCAATTCGCCGTTCCGCGTCACGAACATCTCGACGCAGAGCAGCCCCTCCAGCTCCAGCGCTTCGGCGATGGAGGCCGCGATCCGTCGGGCTTCCTGGCTCAGCGCCGCGCTCATCGGGGCCGGCACATGGGTCTCCGCCAGGATATGGTGGCGGTGCAGGTTGCGCACCGGCTCATAGACCGACACTTCGCCGGACGGCCGGCGCGCGACCAGGACGGAGGCCTCATACTCGAAATCGACGAAGCGCTCGAGGATGCCGACCGTCGCGCCGATCTGGCGCCAGGCGAGCGAGGGGTCGGTCGCGTCGTCGATCGCGACCTGTCCCTTGCCGTCATAGCCCATGCGGGTGGATTTCAGCACCGCCGGCTTGCCCACCACGCCCAGGGCGTTGATCAACTGCGGAAAGGCGTTCACCGCGCGATAGAAGGTGGTGGGGATCTTCAGCCGCCCCAGGAAATCCTTCTCCCGCAGGCGGTCCTGGCTGATCCGCAGCACGCGCGGGCTGGGCCGGACCGGCAGGCGTTCGGCCAGCCACTGCACCGGCTCCACGGGGATGTTCTCGAACTCATAGGTGACGACGTCGACCTCGGCTGCGAAGCGCGCCAGAGCGTCCATGTCGTTGAAGTCGCCCGCGGTGTGCGCGGTCGCCACCTGAGCCGCCGGATCGTCGGCGTGCTCGGAATAGACATGCGTGCGAAAACCAAGGGAAGCGGCTGCCAAGGCGGTCATCCGCCCAAGCTGGCCGCCGCCCAGGACGCCGATCCGCCCACCAGGCGCCAAGCTACCGGGCGCCAACATCATCGCAGACTCCTCACGACGGCTCGTCGACCGGCGCTTCGGCGATGGAGTCACGCTTGGCGGCGCGCCAGGCGTCCAGCCGCTCCGCAAGCGCCGGGTCCTGCAAGGCCAGCACGGCGGCGGCCAGCAAGCCGGCGTTGGTCGCGCCCGCCTTGCCGATCGCCAGGGTTCCGACCGGAATCCCGCCGGGCATCTGCACGATCGACAAAAGGCTGTCCATCCCGCTCAAGGCCTTGCTTTCGACTGGCACGCCGAACACGGGAAGGCGCGTCAGGCTGGCGACCATGCCCGGCAGATGCGCGGCGCCGCCGGCGCCGGCGATGATCGCCTGCAGCCCGCGCCCGATCGCGGACCGGGCGTACTCGACCATCCGATCAGGCGTGCGGTGCGCGGAGACGATACGGTTTTCGTGTTCGACGCCGAGGGCGGTCAGGATCTCCGACGCGTGCCGCATCGTGGCCCAATCGCTCTGGCTTCCCATGATGATCCCAACGCGCGCGGACGCCATTTTTGAACCCGTGAAAAGCAAAGGCAGGTTCTTAGAGGAGAACCGGCTTAAAGGGAACTGGAGAAGGCTTTCGCCCTTGGAAACGTCTTCGCTCAGCTTGTCGCGACCTGGACACGAGCGCTACGCCATCTAGCGGAAGTCATCTGGACTAGAATGACAAGTTGAGATACGCAATTTAATCCATGTATGTTTGTCTGCTCATGAGTTAGGGAATTCCCGGTCGGATGGCGACGCTTCCTAGCTGCCCGCTCGCTTGCGGATCATGCGGAACTGAGCCATTTTATCGAGTCTGTGAGCAACTGGATTGGGTGCGGCGATGGCGTTGGATGATCCTCAGGACAGTGATGCCTACCTCCGCCCGGGGGACAAGGCTCCGCCGTTCGTCCCTCCCCGAATCGACACAGCCAGCGACGAAGTCAAAAACGCCGTCGAGCAGTTATACAATGAGATCCAGCGCCTGCGCGCTGAACTGGACCATAGCCATGCTCGTCTCGCGGAACTTGAAACCCTCGCCAATCAGGATCCGCTCCTGCCGCTTCTGAACCGGCGCGCGTTCATCCGCGAACTGCACATGGCGTTGGGCATGAAGCGGCGACACAAGATTCCGGCCTGCCTGATGTACATCGACATGGACGGGTTGAAGGCGATCAACGACGGATTCGGCCATGCGGCTGGCGACGCCGCCCTTCAGCATATCTCCACAACCGTAGCGCTCGCGATCCGCACCACCGACGCCGTCGGGCGTCTGGGCGGCGACGAATTCGGCGTGATCCTGCTCCACGCCAATCTGGAAGCTGCGGCCGCAAAGGCGGAAGAGATCGCCAAGTCGCTCCGCCGCACCCCCCTGGCTTGGCAAAACCTCACCATTCCGGTGTCGATCTCCTGGGGTCTTCATGAAATGGGCGAAGGCGAGACGGTCGTTCAGGTGATCGAGGCGGCCGACCAGGCGATGTACCACGCCCGGTCCGAGCGTCGGCGCAATCGCGCCACTGAATAGGCCTAGGCCTGACCCGTCAGGCGATGATGTCGGGGAGCATCTCGCTCTCCGCCTTCGAGATCATGTCTTTCAGCAGCAGTTTGCGCTTTTTCAACCGCTGAATTTGCAGTTGGTCGAAAGGGGGCGTCGCCATGATCTTGCGGATGACGTCATCCAGATCACGGTGTTCGGTACGCATTTCTTCCAACCGGCGCATCGCCGTCTGTCTTTCAGTCGCCATCTCGGCCTCTCTGGGGCCTGTGTGTCTAGCACAGCCGGACGCCCCACCCCAGATTTTCGCGTCAGATTCGACCGCATGAGCCGATGACTCAGATGGACACGCCGTTCTGGCGATTCTCTGTGGCTTTGTACCACCGCCCGGGCGTGGCGGCCGCCTGCCTTGACCTGCAGGATCGGCGCGGGCTGGACGTCAATCTGCTGCTGTTCGCCCTCTGGCGCGGCATGGCGGGGGAGCGGCTGCCGGCAGCGCGGCTTGAAACGCTCGACCAGCTCGTGGCGGCGTGGCGTGAGCGTTCGGTCAGGCCCTTACGCGCGATCCGCCGTGACCTGAAGCCTCTGCTCGAAGAGCTCGGTCGACGCCGGGCAGCCGGCGAGGCGTTGCGGGCGGAAATCGCAGCGGCTGAGCTTCGCGCCGAACAGATCGAGCAGGCGATGCTGTTCGATCAGGCGGGCCCCGCCACGCCGTGCCCGCGCGCCCAGTCGGCGAACCAGCGCCGGTTCGGTTGCGCCCAG
>JBMLRS010000770.1:0-5406 GCA_049240905.1 Elsteraceae bacterium | reverse complement strand
CGTAACCGCCGCCGTCTTGACGAGACCGATCGCCCCCACGCCCGCTAGGGTAAATCCCATAAAATAGGCACCCCCGTCCCCCATGAAAATTTGAGCCGGATTGAAATTGTAGCGAAGGAAGCCGAGAGATCCCCCAGCACGAGCGTCTGCTGCTCGCCGGCCGCGATCCGCCTCGGGATCGATCTCGTGCGCCGGAAGCGACTTAGCGGCTTCGTTCAGCCGCTGAAACAAGCCTTCGATCAAGCTGCGTTCTTCGGGGGTCATCGTCGGCGTCCGTCTAAAGTGACCGTCCCGACCATATAGGCGACCGCCCGCCAGGTTGCGAGAGAGGCGGCGCGACAATCGCGACCGGGCGATTGCCATCAAGTTGTAATCGATCGAAGATAAAGGAGGGCGCGACTTAAGGTCATTCCCTGATGGATCATTCACGGGTCCCGGCGCCGCTCGACCAGCACGCGCGGACCGGCGCCCGCCCCCAACAAGCCCGCCCCTAAGCAGGAAGCAACCATGACCGACCTTCGCGATCGCCAGGACCCTTCTCTCCAAGCGGACATCGCCGCCGCCTCCAACAGCGGCGAGGCCTATGAGCTGAGCCAGAACATCGGCGTCAACCCGTCCCGCGCTCCTACGATCGGCGACGTTATCGCCGCCCGCATGGGCCGTCGCGGGATGCTGCGCGGCATGCTGGGCGTCAGCGCCATGTCGATGGCGGCCGGCGGCCTGGCCCAGGCGCTGATGTCCTCCACCGCCATGGCCGCCACCGCCGCCGACTCCCAGTTCAAATTCAAGGAAGTGCCGCACGGGGTGGACGATAAGCATCATCTGGCCGAAGGCTATGACGCGGAGATCATGATCCGCTGGGGTGACCCGGTGACCGCCGGCGCGCCGGACTTCGACCCGCTGAACCAGACCGCGGCCAAGCAGGCCATGCAGTTCGGCTATAACTGCGACTATGTCGGCTTCACCCCGCTGCCCTACGGCTCGAAGAACGGCGCGCACGGCCTGCTCTGCGTGAACCACGAATACACCATCCCGCAGTTGATGTTCCCGGACGTGCCGCCCCCCGCCTCAGGCCGCACCGACCTCAGCAAGATCACCGCGGAGATGGCGAACATCGAGATGGCCGCCCATGGCGGCAGCATCGTGGAAGTGCGCCGGAACGCGGCGGGCAAATGGTCCTACGTGAAGGACAGCCGCTTTAACCGTCGCGTCACCATGATGACGCCGATGAAGATCAGCGGGGCCGCCGCCGGCGACGCGCGGATGCGCACCAAGGCCGACCCGACCGGCGCCGCCGTGCTGGGCATGGTGAACAACTGCGCGGGCGGCATGACCCCTTGGGGCACCTGGCTGTCCGGCGAGGAGAATTTCCACGGCTATTTCCAGGGCAAGCTGCCGGACGGCCATGCCGAGGCGGCGAACCACAAGCGCTATGGCGTGCCGGACGGCTGGTACAATTGGGGCAAGTATCACGACCGTATGGATGTGTCGAAGGAGCCGAACGAGCCGAACCGCTTCGGCTGGATCGTCGAGATCGACCCCTACGACCCGACCTCGACCCCCGTGAAGCGCACGGCGTTGGGCCGGTTCAAGCATGAGGGCGCCGAGAGCATCATCAACAAGGACGGCCGTCTGGTCGTCTATATGGGCGACGACGAGCGCTTTGAATATGTCTACAAGTTCGTTTCCAACCAGCGCGTCGATTTGAACAATCGCGAGGCCAACCGTGACCTGCTGGACAACGGCACCCTGTTCGTCGCGAAGTTCTCGGAAGACGGCGCCGTGCTCTGGATGCCGATCGTATGGGGCGCGGGTCCGCTGACCCCGGCCAACGGCTTCAACAGCCAGGCCGACGTGCTGATCGAAGCGCGCCGCGCCGCCGACCTTCTGGGCGCCACGCCGATGGACCGCCCGGAGGACATCGAGCCGAACCAGAAGACCAACAAGGTCTACGTCACGCTCACCAACAATGAACGGCGCAAGGCGGACGACGCCAACGAGCCGCGCCGGCCGAACAAAGCCAATCCGCGCGCCGCCAATCTGTGGGGCCAGATCGTGGAGATGATCCCGCCCGGCGACGACCACGCCGCGCTGACCTTCAAATGGGAGATGCTGATCATCGCCGGCAACCCCGCCGACGGCGCAGTTAAGGGCGTCTACCACTCCGCCACCTCGAAGGACGGCTGGTTCGCCTGCCCTGACAACATGGCGATCGACCATGCCGGCCGCACTTGGTTCGGCACCGACCAAGGGACCGGCTGGGCTCGCGCCAGCGGCACCGCCGATGGCATCTGGGCGGTGGAGACGGAAGGCGCCCTGCGCGGCTACAGCCGTCAGTTCTGGCGCAATCCGGTGGGCGCGGAGATCTGCGGCATGTCGTTCCTGCCCGACGACCGCACCATGACCATCGCCGTGCAGCACCCGGCGGCCGACGGCGCCAAGCAATACAAGGGCTTCGAACGGGATTCCACCTTCGCGGACCCCGCCACCCGCTGGCCCGACTTCAAGCCGGACATGCCGCCGCGCCCCAGCGTGGTGTTCGTGACCAAGAAGGACGGCGGCGTCATCGGGAGTTAACTCCCGCACAAGAAGCCAGGGGATGGACGCCGCCTAACGGGCGCCCATCCCCAGCCCTTGCGCTTTGACCCCGGTCAGTTTCCCGCCGCTGCGATCGCCTTTTCCAGATCCTCGCGCTCCTCGCATCCGTTCGGACAGAGTTGAACCAGCCGGGCTAGGTTCTTTCGGGCGCGCTCCAGGTCCCGCATCATCACGAACATTTCGCCCTGATACTCCAGCGCGCTGGCGTGATCGGGATCAAGCTTCAGCGCCCGCTCGTAGTTGACCGCCGCCTTGGCGAGATCGCCCAGCTTCCGGTGGCTGAAGCCCAGCAGATTGTAGATGTCGGCGTGATCGGCGCCGAGCGCCACCCGCTGATCGAGATCCGCGATGGCCTCGGCGAATTTCTCCGCCTTGATCAGCCCGCGCACCTGCGCAAGATCCGGCGGATCGCGCAGCGAAGGGCGCTCCGCCGCCCAACCGGGCGCCGCGAGAACGCCGGCCAACAGTAGGAAAATCCTCAAAAAACGCCTCATGCGCCCCTCCTCCGGACGGGAAATCAGCGCCCCGCCGCAGAATCACGGGACCGATCGGCATTATGCCCGCCTGCTCGTTCCGTTTTTGTGACAGACGACGGACGCGACCTTGTGGGAGAAGGTGCGGCGCGATCGCCAAGAATTGCCCGCACCCTTAGCTTCGACAGCGAGGCGCCCCAATGGCGGGAGATTTGGCCGGAGGCGGCGGTTCAGCGTCCAATGGGGCGATCATTATCGACTCCGACCCCTTTTTGTTACCCCTTTTTGGTAGCGTGAATAAGCCGCCCCGGTCAACGCAACCCCACCCCCTCTTCCCTTTCGGGGCCGACCTGTGTATATGGCCTCACCGCCTCCGGGCGCCGCTGGTCCGCGAGTGTCGCGCACCGGCCCTTTTTTGTTGCGCGAAGCATTTTTGCGCTAGAGGACGAATTTCGCCGGATGTTTGACGGCCTGACCACTCGCCTGGGCGCGGTTTTTGACCGGCTGAAACGACGGGGCGCGCTGACCGACGCCGATGTCGGCGAGGCGCTGCGCGAAGTGCGCGTGGCGTTGCTGGAGGCTGACGTCGCCCTGCCGGTGGTCAAGGACTTCATCAACGGCGTGCGCGAGCGCGCGGTGGGCCAGGATGTGGTGCGCGGCATCAATCCCGGTCAGATGGTCATCAAGATCGTCCACGACCATCTGGTCGACACGCTGGGCCGCGAGACGGTTCCGATCAATCTGCGGGCGGCCGCCCCCGTGCCGATCCTGATGGTCGGTTTGCAGGGCTCCGGCAAGACCACGACGACCGCCAAGATCGCCAAACGTCTGGCCACGCGCGAGAAGAAGAAGGTCCTGATGGCCTCGCTCGACGTCGCCCGCCCGGCGGCGCAGGAGCAGTTGGCCCAATTGGGTCGGCAGATCGAGGTCGCCACCCTGCCGATCATCGCCGGCCAGGATCCGCTGACGATCGCGCGGCGCGCGATGGAGACCGCTCGGCTGGAAGGCTATGACGTGGTCTTGCTCGACACCGCCGGCCGGCTGTCGATAGACGAGGATTTCAAGGCGGAGGTCGCCGCCGTGCGCGACGCGACGCAACCGGCTGAGACGCTTTTGGTCGCCGACGCCATGACCGGCCAGGACGCGGTCAACACCGCCAAGCGCTTCCATGACGCGGTCGGCGTGACCGGCATCGTGCTGACCCGGATCGACGGCGACGCGCGAGGCGGCGCCGCCCTCTCGATGCGCGCGATCACCGGCTGCCCGATCAAGCTGTTGGGCGTCGGCGAGAAGATGGACGCGCTCGAGGATTTCCATCCCGACCGCGTGGCCGGGCGCATTCTGGGCATGGGCGACGTGGTCAGCCTGGTCGAGCGCGCGGTCGAGACGATCGATCAGGCCGAAGCCGAAAAAATGGCCGCCAAGATGGCCAAGGGCAATTTCGACTTCGACGATCTGGCCAACCAGCTGCGCCAGATGCGCAAGATGGGCGGCATGAACGGGCTGATGGGCATGATGCCCGGCGTCGGCAAGATCAAGCAGCAGATGGCCGACGCCAAGATCGACGACAAGATGATCCTGCGTCAGGAGGCGATCATTTCCTCCATGACCAAGGCGGAGCGGCGCGAGTGGCGCTTGCTGAACGCCAAGCGCAAGGTGCGCATCGCCAACGGCTCCGGCACTTCCGTGTCCGACGTGAACCGCCTGATCAAGCAGTTCCAGGACATGTCGAAGATGATGAAGCAGGTGCAGGGCATGCAGAAGAAGGGAATTCTTCAGCGCGCCTTGCCCGGATTGATGAACAAGCTGACCGGCGGGGGCTTTCCACGATGAAGAATTCCCGCCGCCCCACCCACCACAAATTCCCGTTTGCAGCGTTTAAGAAGGATTAGTTCATGGCTCTTAAAATTCGCCTGACTCGCGGCGGCGCCAAGAAGCGCCCCTACTACCGCATCGTCGTCGCCGAGAGCACCTCGCCGCGCGACGGCCGCTTCATCGAGAAGCTGGGCGCCTACAACCCCATGGTGCCGAAGGATCATCCCCAGCGTCTGGTGTTCGACGCCGAGCGCGTGAAGCATTGGCTGTCGGTCGGCGCGATCCCGACCGATCGCGTGGCTCGCTGGTTCGGCGACGCCGACCTGATGGCCAAGCGTCCGCACGCCGTGCAGACCGAGAAGCATATGCCGAAGAAGAAGGCGCAGGAACGCGCGAAGGCGGCTGAAGCCGCCGCCGCCGCCGCGTAGCGTCCAGCCGCAGCCAGGCCCGCTTCGTCATGTCCTCCCCCACCACCCCAGAGCGCGCGAAGGATCGCGTCTGCGTCGGCCAGTTCGCCGGC
>JBMLRS010000769.1:0-2023 GCA_049240905.1 Elsteraceae bacterium | reverse complement strand
CAGCTGGCTATGCTGATCGACCGTGCCCATCGCGCGGATCGGCGTGGTGCCCTTGCCCTGCTTGCCCAGGCTTTCGGCCCAGAGCTGGCGGTACCACATGCCGAACTCCTCCAGCCGGTCAGCGTAGGGCATCAGCACGGTGATGCCGAGGCCGGCCTCGGCCCCTGCGATCGCCAGCGCCGCGCCGCAGGCGGCGGGCACGTCCTTCGGCGCCGCCCCCGCGAGGATCGGCGCCAACACTTGATCCGCGCCGCGGCGCACGGCGGCCGCGTCCAAGCCCGCGACCATGGTCGGCAGCAGACCGACCGAGGACAGCACGGAATAGCGCCCGCCGATCAGCGGGTCATGATCGATCAGGGTTCCGCCCAACCGCCCGACCAGCCGGCGCAGAGGATTGTCCGTCGGCTCGGTGATCGCGACCAGAGATTGCCCCAACGCCGCGCCCAGGCCAGCGCGGAAAGTCGGCAGCAAGGTCAGGAGCTGAGTCAGCGTCTCCGCCGTCGAGCCTGACTTGGAGATCGTCAGCAGCACCGTGCGGCGCGGCACGATCGTCGCCACCAGCGCCGCGAAGCTGGCGGGATCGACATTGTCCATGAAATGCAGCCGCGGCCGTCCCAGACGCTCCAGATAAGAGGCGTCGGTCAGCGCGGCCAGCGTCTTGCCGCCCAGGCTGGAGCCGCCGGTGCCCAGCACGACCACGTCGTTGCACATCGACAAGCGCTCGGCCAACGGCGCCAGCGCGTCGAGATCGTCGGTGCGGGTCGGAAGCCGCAACAGCGGCAGGCTGCCGTCCTTATGCGCCGCGCGCAGCTTTTCCAGCCCTCGGGCCGTGCGCGCCAGCAACCCCTCATAGGCCCCGACCGTCAGGCGATCGCCGAAGCAGCGGGAAAGATCTTGGGCATAGGGCAGATCACGCCCGAACGATGTCGTCATGCTGCAGATGTAGCGCAGATGCCGCGGGGGCGTCGAGAAGACTGTCGTGGAATACGGCGTTGCGGATGAAGATGCGGCGACCCAAGCCCGCCTAGGCCTCGCCCGCCGGGGCCAGCGCCGCGACCAGGACCTTGAGGCGCGCGTCGGCCTGGGCGTGCGCCTCGGCCTCGATGGCGCGGTAATCCGCGATCAGGCCGACGCCGAAGGGCGTGACCTCCGCCCCGCCGCCTTGCTTTCCGCCATGACGGGTGACGACCACGGGTTCACGAAAGCATTTGTTCAGCGCATCCACCAACAGCCAGGCGCGCCGATAGGACATGCCCAAATTCTTCCCGGCGACCGCGATCGAGCCGGTGTCGCGCACGCCCTCCAGCAGGCGGATCTTTCCCGGACCAATCTTCTGTTGGTCGCTGAGATCGATGCGCAGGGTCAGTCTCGCCATTCACGCCTCTCCGCGTCTCGCCCCATCCGGCGAGACGCTATTGAGGCGAAGCCCCGCGCCGCCGTCAAACGTCGCGCGCGGCGACGGCGCGATCCATGGCTTGACGCCAGTCCGACATCCTCTAGTGTAACGATCATTACTTTCGGAGCGCTTGATGACAGCCCCTCGCCCTGCCGCCGCCAGCATGCGGCAGATCATGTTGCTCGCCGCGTTGGGGTCGATGGGGCAGTTCGCGAACAATGTCTATCTGCCGTCGCTGCCGTCGATCAGCGCCGGATTGAACGCCTCGGCCAGCGCGGCGCAGTTGACCATGACCGCTTTCCTGATCCCCCTGGCGGCGATGCAGTTGGTTTATGGTCCGCTCGCCGATCGATACGGGCGCCGCCCTCTGGTGACGATCGGCTGCGCGATCTTTCTGGCGGGCTGCGCGGTCTGCGCGCTGGCGCCCGACATCGGCACGCTGATCGTCGGGCGCGCGATGCAGGCCACCGGGGCCGCCGCCGGCGTGGTGCTGAGCCGGGCGATCGCGAGGGATCAGTTCGTCGGACCCGAACTGAACCGCGCGATTGGCCTGATCGCGATGTTCTTCGGCCTCGCGCCCGCCGTCGCTCCGCTGATCGGCGGTCTGCTCCAGACCGCCTTTGATTG
>JBMLRS010000768.1:0-2055 GCA_049240905.1 Elsteraceae bacterium | reverse complement strand
CAGCGCTGCGATGCGCGCTTCCTGTGCTGCGTGCTCCTCCGCCCGCGCGCTGCGGGCGGACGGCTCGCCGCTGCCGAATCTGTTCGCCGGCGGAGGGGCCGCCTGCGGCGTGTCCGGTCCCGCCGTCGACGGGTATCTGTCCGGGAACGGACTTCTCACCGCTGTGGCGCTTGGCAAGATCGCCGGCGCCGCAGCCGCAACTCTGGCGCTGTCATGACCCTTCCAAAAGATTCCGCTCCCGCCACGCTGGCCGCGCAGGCCCTTGGCCCGATCGACCCCATCACCAAGGCGCTGGTGCCGGCCGCGCATCACAGCACGACCTATCAGCGCGACCCGGACAACGGCTACTCCACCGGCAACATCTATTCCCGCGCGGACAACCCCACCTTCAAGCCGGCCGAAGCGCTGCTGACCGAGCTTGAGAAAGGTCACGCCAGCCTGCTGTTCGCCTCCGGCATGGCGGCGGCGACCGCCGTCTTTCTGGCGCTGGATCCGGGTGATCATGTTATCGCGCCGAAGGTGATGTACTGGTCGCTGCGCAATTGGCTGACCACGTTCGCCACGCGCTGGGGCCTTGAGGTGGAGTTGGTCGACACCAGCGATCTGGACGCGGTGCGGGCCGCGCTTCGGCCGGGTAAGACCAAGCTGATCTGGATCGAGACGCCGGCCAATCCGATGTGGTCGATCGCCGACATCGCCGCCTGCGCGGAACTGGCCCATGGCGTCGGCGCGCGTCTGGCGGTCGATTCGACAGTGGCCAGTCCGGTGCTGACTCAGCCGCTCACCCTGGGCGCGGACGTGGTGATGCACGCGGCGACCAAATATTTGAACGGCCATTCCGACGTGATCTCCGGCTCGCTCACCACCGCGCGGGACGACGCCTTTTGGCAGCGCGTCCGGATGAACCGCGCTCAGATCGGCGCCGTGCCCGGCACGCAGGACGCCTGGCTGCTGCTGCGTGGCATGCGCACTCTGTTTCCGCGCGTGCGCACGGCCTGCGCCAACGCCCAGGCGATCGCCGAGCGGTTTCAGGGCGATCCGCGCGTCGCCGAGGTGCTTTACCCCGGTCTGCCGAACTTCCCTGGCCATGCGGTGGCGGCCAAACAGATGAAAGGCGGTTTCGGCGGCATGCTGTCGATCCGGGTCGCGCGTGGGCCCGAGGCCGCGATCGCGACCGCCGCGCGCACGGAGATCTGGACGCGCGCCACGTCGCTTGGCGGGGTGGAGAGCCTGATCGAGCATCGCGCCAGCATCGAAGGGCCGACTTCGCCGGTTCCGTTGGACCTGTTGCGCCTCTCCACTGGGATCGAGGACGTCGGCGATCTGATCGCCGACCTCGATCGGGCGCTGGGCAATTAGCGCGTTCTCAACTTAGCCTTCATCGCGAAACGCCGAAAACGCGCTGTTCTTCATGGCGCTCTGAACAAGATCGGCTTCGACGTAAGCCGATCTTGTTCTAGGCCGGCTTGAAGCTCAACAACGCCTGACGGATCGCGGCGAACACGGCGGCCCAGTCGCCGCGGTCCGACTGGCGGAATAGGCGGACGGTCGGATACCAGGGCGAATCCTCGCGATCGAGCATCCAACGCCAACACGCGTCGTAGTTCAGCGCGATCCAGGTCGGTCGACCGAGCGCCGCCGCCATATGCGCCGGCCCTGTGCAACTGGAGATCACGAGATCCAGATTGGCCATGGCGGCGGCGGTCTCCGTCAGATCGCTGAGGTCGCCGGCGAGGTCGGTGATCAGGGCTTCGACGCCGTATTCCTTGATCTTTCCGCGGGCGGGCCCGACCTGCAGGCCGAAGAACGCGACGTCCGGCGCGTCCAGCAACGGCAGCATCGGCGAAAGGCCAGGCGAACGGAAACGGTCCAGCCGCCAGGAGGGGTTCCCGGCCCAGACCAGCCCGACCTTCAGAGCCTTGCCGGCCGCGCGCTCCTTCAGCTTCGCGCCCCATTCCGCCACCCGGTCCGGCTTGGGGAACAGATAGGGGACCTCGTTCGGAACGTTCCGCATCGTCACGCCCAGGACCGCCGGTAGGCTCTCCATCGCGACGA
>JBMLRS010000767.1:0-3250 GCA_049240905.1 Elsteraceae bacterium | reverse complement strand
AGGCTGACGTCAGGCATGGCTACACTCGCGATAAATCGGAATATCCAACCTCCTATGTAGGGATTAACGCCGGGAAGGTCAAACCCGGTTGCCGGAAAACCTGGGGGAGACTAGGGTCCGGCCATGTCGAACCCCCGCATGACCGCGTCCTACGCCTGCGATCCGGCGCGCTCCCGCGGGCGGCTGATCGCGGAGCGGGACGATCCCGAACGCAGCTGCTTCCAGCGTGACCGCGACCGCATCGTGCACGCCACGGCCTTTCGTCGGCTGCAGTACAAGACGCAAGTCTTCGTCGTGCATGAGGGCGATCATTACCGCACCCGCCTGACCCACAGCCTGGAGGTGGCGCAGATCGCCCGTTCTCTCGCCCGTTCGCTGAGGTTGGACGAGGATCTGGCGGAGGCGGTGGCGCTGGCCCATGACCTCGGCCACACCCCCTTCGGCCATGCCGGGGAGGAGGCGTTGAACGCCGCCATGAAGCCCTTTGGCGGCTTCGAACATAATGAGCAGACCCTTCGCGTGCTGACCCGTCTGGAGCGGCGCTACGCCGGCTTCGATGGTCTCAACCTGTCCTGGGAGACCCTGGAGGGGGTGGTCAAGCATAATGGGCCGCTGAACCGCCCTCGGCCGGACATCCTCGCCTATGACGCGCTCCAGAAGCTGGATCTGAACAGCTGGCCGGGGCTGGAGGCGCAGGTGGCGGCGATGGCCGACGACATCGCCTACACCAACCACGACATCGACGACGGTCTGCGCGCGGGCTTGTTCAGCTATGAGGAGGTCGCGGCGCTGCCCTTGGCCGGCCCCAGTTTCGAGACCGCGCGTTCCTTGTTCCCGGATGCCGAGCCCGCGCGACGGGTGAACGAGGCCGTGCGCCGGCTGATGACCTTCATGATCAGCGACCTGTTGGCGACCACCCGGCGAGAGCTCGAGCGCTTGGCCCCGACCGATTCCGACGCCGTGCGCGCGGCGGGACGGGCGATCGTGCGCTTCTCCGACGGCTTGACCGACGACCTCACGGCGATGCGCGGCTTCCTGTTCGAGCGCATGTACCGCCACTACCGGGTCAATCGCATGACCTCGAAGGCCAAGCGCGTGGTGCGCAATCTGTTTGACCTCTTCCTCGCCGAACCGCAAACCCTGCCGACCTTCTGGCGCCTTCAGGCCCAGACCGTCGAAGGCGACCCGCGCGCCCGCGTCATCGCCGACTATATCGCCGGCATGACCGACCGCTTCGCCGTCGACGAACACCGCCGCCTCTTTGATCTGAGTTTGATTCCATGACCCAAGCCCATATCTTCCAACGCTACCGGATCGCCTTGCTCGCCGCGGCTGCGGCCCTGCAGGCGCGCGGCGATCTGCCGGGCGACCTCGACATGACCAAGGTGACTGTCGAGCCGCCGCGCGATCCCAGCCATGGCGATCTGTCCTCCAACATCGGCATGGTGCTGGCCAAGCCCGCGCGTCTGGCGCCGAAGGCGATCGCGGAGTTGATATCGGGCGAACTGACCAAGAACGAAGACCTCAGCGTCGCCGGCGTGTCGATCGACGGGCCGGGCTTCCTCAATCTGCGTCTGACGCCCGCCGTGTGGCATCAGGAGCTGTCCACGATTCTGAAAGCCGGGCTGAACTGGGGCGACAGCGCCTTCGGCGCGGGCCGATCGGTCAATGTCGAATATGTCTCCGCCAACCCGACCGGACCGATGCATGTGGGCCACGCCCGCGGCGCGGTGGTCGGCGACGTGCTGGCGAGCGTGCTGGCCAAGGCTGGCTTCGCCGTGACCCGCGAGTACTACATTAACGACGCCGGCGCGCAGGTCGATCAGCTCGCCCGCTCGCTGCATTGGCGCTATCGCGAGGCGCTCGGCCAGGATCTGGGACCGATCGCCGAGGGGCTCTATCCCGGCGACTATCTGAAGGCCGTGGCCGCTGATCTAGCGGCGCGAGATGGGGATCGTTGGCTGGGCGAGGAATCCCATTGGCTGGTCCCGCTGCGCGGCGTCGCTGTGGACGCGATGATGGCCCTGATCCGCGACGATCTGCTGGCCGTCGGCATCAAGCATGATCGCTTCTCGTCAGAGCGCGCGCTGGTCGAAGGCGGCATGATCGAAGCCGCTCTGAAGACTCTTGAGGAGAGGGAGTTGATCTATGTCGGCGTGCTTGAGCCGCCGAAAGGAAAACCGGTCGAAGATTGGGAGCCGCGCCCGCAAACATTGTTCCGCTCCACGCGATTCGGTGACGACGTCGATCGTCCATTGAAGAAATCGGACGGGAGCTGGACCTATTTCGCCGCCGACATCGCCTATCATTTCGACAAGGTGCGAAGGGGCGCGCCGGAGCTGATCGATGTCTTGGGCGTGGACCATGGCGGCTATGTGAAGCGCATGCAGGCGGCGGTCGCCGCCTTGACCGACGGGGCCGGTCGGCTCGATGTGCGGCTATGCGCGCTGGTGAATCTGTTTGATGACGGCGTTTCCGTAAAAATGTCCAAGCGCGCCGGGCGTTTCGTGACTCTTCGTGACGTTGTGGATGAGGTCGGCAAGGGCGTTGTCCGCTTCATCATGCTGACTCGGAAAAACGACGCGCCGCTGGATTTCGATCTGAAAAAGGTGACGGAACAAAGCCGCGACAACCCGGTTTTCTACGTCCAATACGCCCATGCCAGGGCGGCTTCGGTGCTGCGCCATCCAGACGCCGCCCGAGTCGTCGGCACGCTAGAAATGGGGGGCTGGGGCGTCAAGGACCTCTATCCCTTGACTGATCCGGAAGAACTTGGTCTGATTCGACTGTTAGCGTCATGGCCTCGGCTGATCGAATCAGCGGCTGAGGCGAGAGAGCCGCATCGGATCGCGTTCTATCTGGGCGAACTGGCCGCAGGCTTTCATGCGCTATGGAATAAGGGTCGGGACGACGCAACCATGCGCTTCATTCTGGAAGATCAGGTCGAGTTGACGAAGGCGCGTCTTGCGCTGGTGTCGGCGGTGAAGACCACGATCGCATCGGGCTTGAACGTCATGGGGGTGGAGCCGGTCGACGAAATGCGCTGATGGAGACGGTCTGATGCACCAGGATTTCGATCCGCGCGACCTTGAGCCGATGCCCCCGCATCGCGAACGTCGCTCACGCGGGCTGCCATTTAAGCTTCCCAACTTCTCCGTCGGCATCGCGCCGATCGCCGTCGCGGCCACGGCCGTGCTGGGCTTTGGCGGCATCGTCTGGTGGGCTTTGGGGCAGAACGGCAAGACGGCCG
>JBMLRS010000766.1:0-1351 GCA_049240905.1 Elsteraceae bacterium | reverse complement strand
ACGAAGAGCTTTCCGGCGTCGTCGCGCGCGACAAAGCCCCAGTCAAGCAGGACGGCGACGTCCTGCATGCGCTTCACGTCGCGGCCAAGCGCCCGGCCGAGGCCGCGCAGGCTGCTGGGGCCTAGGGCCTGAAGGCGCTCGATCAACGCCTAGCGCTTGGGCGGCAAAACCGTGAAAAGCTGGGCGGGTGACGAAAAGGTGAAGCTGTCGCCGTCGGACCTGCCGGTGCGCCAAGCCTTCACGAAGGCGTTCGCGGCGTCTGCGAGAAGCTGGTCGTCGTCGCGGCGGATTGTGATGGTGGCCTTCTTCAAAGCCCATCTCCAGGTCCGAGAGTTTGGCTAAAGATGAAGTCGAGGATACGCTCGTCAGGTTGAAAGCGGTAGACTGCTTGACCCGCGGTTCGCGATCACGAATTTTCAGGAAAATCAAATGCTTGCCTCACCCTGCGCTTGTCGAAGGGTGGGTAGGCGGGAAGCGCTGACGAGTTTGCTCGACCCTTCGCCGTTGCTCAGGGTGAGGGGAGGTTTGGTAAGCGCTGGCAAATGAGGTGATGGCTGAATGGGGGATAACTGTCCGTCTTCACCCCCTTACACATGCTGCCCGCCATTGATGTGCACTTCCGCGCCGTTGATGTAGGCGGCGGCGGGGGAACAGAGGAAATAGATGGTTTCGGCGACCTCCATGGGGGTGCCGAGGCGGCGCATGGGGATTTCCTCGCGCACGATCTTGTCGGTGCCGGGAGAGAGGATTGACGTGTCGATCTCGCCGGGGGCGATGGCGTTGACGCGCACGCCATGCTGGCCGAAATCGGCCGCCAATTCACGAGTGAGGGCGGCGAGCGCCGCCTTGCTGGTGGCGTAGGCCGATCCGGCGAAGGGATGCACCCGCGATCCTGCGATCGAGGTCACGTTGATGATCACGCCGCCGGCCTTGATCAAGGGGTCGCGCAGGCCCTGGGCCAGGATGATGGTGGAGAAGAAGTTCACGTTGAACACCCGGAGCCAGCTGCCGACCGGGGTGGTGAGGCTGTCCGGCCGGATGCCGCCCGGGCCCTTGGGCGAGATGGCGGCGTTGTTGATCAGCGCGTGCAGCCGGCCGCCGATGCGGCCGCGCAGCTCCGCCGCCACGCGTTCGCACTGATCCAGATCGGACAGATCGAGTTGGACGTGGTTCTCCTCCCCGCCCCAGGGACAATCCTTGGAGAAGGGTTGGCTGGAGATGGTCAAAACCCGCCAGTTCTCCGCCGCGAATTTCCGGACCGTGGCGTGGCCGATGCCGCGGCTCGCCCCGGTCAGGATGACGACGGGCTGGTCGCTCACAGTTCGACGCCCTCCCGGGCGACGTCGCGCGC
>JBMLRS010000765.1:0-4518 GCA_049240905.1 Elsteraceae bacterium | reverse complement strand
CCTCGACCGGACCACCGTCCACGCGCATGCGGTGAAGGCGGCTCGCGCCGTCGTGCAGCGTGCACCACACCAGGTAGCGGCCGGCACGCACCGCGCTCTCCAGGCGCTCGGCGCCGGGCGGCACCATGATTCGCCACTGCGAGCGACCCGGGCGTTCGGGGTGGATCGCGACCACCGCGCCGTTCAGATCGGCGTCGGCCCATAAATCCACGGCGGCGGCGGAGCGGGTGGTCCCGTCCGGCGCTTTAGCAATCTGATCCAGCGTGCAGATCACGGAGTTCTCCTTCGGCAGCAGGCGGCGCGTGACGCCGGCCGCGACCATCGCCGCGTCCACCAGGATCGGCCGGCCCGCGCGCAGGCTTGCGATCGCCCCCTCCACCGCGCCAGAAGACCCGCGCAGCTCCTCCGCCAGGGACGGATCGGCGGCGGTGTGCACGAGACGGATCGCGATGTCGCCCAGGTCCGGCGCCAAGCCGGACAGATCGGTGGCGGCCCGCACTTGCCGCCAGGATTCAGCGTAGATGCCGTCCGGATCGCGCGGGATGGCGGTCGGCGTCTGGGTTCCGCCGCCCAGGATCCAGGCCTCCTCCCGTTCGATCGCCACGCGCTCGTCGGGGGACAGGCTCGCCGGCCCGGTCAGATCCTCCAGCAGCAGCCCGGCGGCGTCTCTCGCCGCGAAATGCCGGGCGATGGCGACCACCTGGCCCGCGTCCTTCGGCAGGCCGGACAGGCGGATCGGCGCCACCAGCGAGGGGTAAACTTCCGCCAGCACAATCCGCGTCTTCGGATCGGGCGCCGCCAGCCCGGTCTCGAACGGCCAGATCCGCGTGACGCTCTCCAGATCCGGATCCCGCCGCAACCGGTCCACGCAGGGAATGCCCAGCAGCGCCTGGCTGCCGACGCTGCCGGTCGTATAGAGCTTCCAGACCGGCTGGGCCGAGGGCACGATCTGGTCCGCCGCCCGCCGCTCTGGAAATTCGCTCTGCGGCTTGGTCTCGGTCAGATAGTCATTCGCTTCCGAGGCCGGACAGCCCCAGAACGGCCCCGCGCCGCCGTTCAGCCGCCGGTTCAGCTCAGCCGCGACCTTGAAGCGGTTATTGGCGTTGTCCGCCCCGTCCTGAATTTGTTCCCGCAACAGCCCCCACATCCCGCGCCAATCCGGCGGGGTCAGGCCCAGCTTCGCCGTCACGCCCCGCGGATAGCCGAACGGGAAGTCAAAGCCGACCAACGCCCGTTTCCCCTCCGCCAGCAGCCCGCGCAGCAGCTGGGCGATCTCCGCCGTCGCGGCGGATCGGGTGGCGGGGTTGGACAGATGGCGCGTCTCCAGATCCCGGCCCCGCCGCACGGCGAGATGCAGCCAGATGCTGTCCTTGCCAGTGCGGGGCTGGGCCGCGCCGCTCCAATCCACGGCCAGATAGGCGTCGAAAATCGCCATGAACTAACGACGACGTCGGCTTGGCAGCGGCGGAAAGCAGAGCGTCAGGCTGTCAGTCATGACCGTGAACGCGCGCTCCGTTGGCGGCTGGGGCGCCATGGTCGTGGTCGCGCCCATGGTCATGTCCATGGTCATGTCCATGGGCGTGATCATGCGCGTGGTCAGCGTGGCTGTGGTCGTGTCCGTGCCCGTCACCAGATACGCCGTGGGCATGCCCGTGCGTGGATCCGTGCCCGTGACGATGCGCTGCTCCATGGCTGTGACCGTGACCGTGTCGATGGTCTCCGTGGCCATGAGCATGCCCGTGGTCATGCCCATGGTCCTGGTCCGTCCCGATCCCTCGGACATGATGGTGGTGTCCTTCCTGCGGCGTGCCCACGTCGGCCTCATAACCGATGATCTGTTCGCGATATTTGCAGACCCGGCAGTTCATGTCGGTCTGGCCTTGTCCGATCTCGCGCACCCGGTCGACGAAGGCGTCCAGCACCAGGGGGTGATCGTTAAGATAGCGCGCCTTCAGGAACTGGACGCCCGGATATTGCGCGGCTACCGCGTCAGTCTCCGCGTAGATCCGCTTCACCAGCACGCCGGTGAACAGGAAATAGGGAAAAACGACGATCCGCTGGAAGCCCAGCCGCACGCAGCGCTCCAGCGCCGCCGTCACGCGCGGATGAGCCACGCCGCTATAGGCGATCGCGCCCCAGCCGAAGCCCATGCCTTCCCACAACATCCTCCCGACCTTGGCGACGTTGGAGTTGGCGTCCGGATCATTGGTCCCGCGACCCACCACCAAAAGCAGCGTGTCGGAGCGTTCGATGTCGGTGTCGGCGTTGCTGAGGACCGCTTCGATGCGATCCGCCGCCGCGCGCAAAACCTTCGGCTCGATCGCGAGGTCGCGGCCGTACTGGACCTCCAGTTCCGGGAACTCGGCGGCGAAGCTGTTCAGCTCGGACGGGATGTCGTTCTTCACATGGCCGGCGGCGAACAGCATGCCGGGAATCGCGTGGATTCGCTTCACGCCCCGGTCCTTAAGCTTCACCAGCCCGTCGCGGATCATCGGCCGCGCGAACTCCAGGAAGCCGGATTCAACCGGCTGGTCCGGAAAGCGCCGGGTTATCTCCTTGGAAATTCTTGCGAATTCCGCGACGGCGTCAACGTCTCGACTGCCGTGGCCACATACCATGATACCCGTATCCGACATCTCTAGGCTCCTTTGGTCCCAAATGGTTGCGCGCCGCCCCTTCGGGACGGCATCAAGGAGGCGTGTTCACCGCCTCTTATCCCTTCGCCGCGCTGTTGGCCCTCTTGGCCGGCGCCATCCTGCTCGACTGGCTGATCGGCGATCCGCCATGGCTGTGGCGCGTGCTGCCGCATCCCGTGGTCGTGATCGGCAAGCTGATCAGCTTTCTGGAGAAGCGCCTGAACCGCATCCGCTTCTCGGACGGGCTGCGCCGCTTCTACGGAATCCTCACGGTCCTGATCGTGGTCGGCCTGTCGGCGCTGGCGGGCTGGGCCCTGCATCGCTACACGGCGCAGTTCCGCTTCGGCTGGATCGCGGAACTGGTCCTGGTCGCGATCCTGCTGGCCCAGCGCGATCTGTTCGATCATGTCCGGCGCGTGCGTCAGGGCCTGCTGAAGGGGGGTCTCGCGGGCGGCCGCGCGGCCGTCTCCCACATCGTCGGCCGCGATCCCACCAGCCTTGACGCCTATGGCGTGGCGCGGGCGGGCATCGAAAGTCTGGCTGAGAATTTCGCGGACGGCGTGGTCGCGCCCGCCTTCTGGTACGTCATCTTCGGCCCGGCCGGCATCCTCGCCTACAAGGCGATCAATACCCTGGACAGCATGATCGGCCACCGTTCGCCGCGTTACGTGAATTTCGGCTGGGCTGCGGCCCGGTTGGACGATCTGGCGAACCTGATCCCGGCGCGGCTTTCCGGCCTGTTCATCGCCCTTGGCGCGCTGTTCATCCCCAAGGCCAGCATGGGCCAGGCGCTGATGACCATCGCGCGCGACGCCGGCAAGCATCGCTCGCCCAACGCCGGCTGGCCTGAGGCGGCGATGGCCGGCGCGCTCGATCTGGCCCTGGCCGGCCCGCGCCGCTACGGCTCGGAGGTCGTGAACGACCTCTGGATCGGCAAGGGCCGCGCCAAATGCAACGCGCAGGACATGCGCCGCGCGCTTCTGCTGTTCGCTTTGGCCTGCCTGATGCAGTTCGCCGCCGTCGCGGGCGCGATGTTCCTGCTGCTGCGCTACTAGCCTGATTTCTTTCCGGGTTTGGCGCCCCGCTTCAAACGCCGTCATCGCGAGCCGAAGGCGTGGCGATCCGTCTCTCAGGGTGATCGCCGCCCGGCATGGATCGCCACGGCTGCGCCTCGCGATGACGGTCAAATTGAAGGGCTTGAGCCTCAGCATCGCTGGCTCGCGATCTCGAACAGCCGATCCAGATCCACGATCCCCGACACATGCGCCGCCAGCTCGTCCAGCGTGCGCTCCACCCGCTCTTCCCAGGCGTCGGCTTGCGGCCGGCCCGCGCGCAGATCCGCCAGATAGGCCCGGCGGAAAGCGTCGCTGGCGAACACGCCGTGGATATAGGTGCCGGACACCAGGCCGTCGGCCGAACGCGCGCCTTCGTTCCGGCCCTGAATCTGGAACATCGGCCGCGCCCGGTCCACCCCGTCGGTGCGCCCGATATGCATCTCATAGCCGCTGACCGGCAATAATTCGTTCGGCGTCAGCGCCGACACCGCCGATTCCCACGCGGAGTTCTGCGGCAGTGAAGGGCTTGTGTTCCCGCTCCTCTCCGATCCCGGCGGCACGGTGAGCCGGGCCTACGGCAGCTGGATTGCGCCGTTCTCCCAGCGCCACACGTTCCTGGTGGATCCCAACGGGGTGCTGCGTGCCAGCTGGCTAGGGGTGCGCCCCAGCGGCCACAGCCAGGAGGTGCTGACGGAGCTGCAGCGGCTGCAGGCTCAGGCCTGAGGCTTCCCACCTACGGCTGCAGGCCGTCGTCGCGGCGGAAGGTCATGCACCAGCCGCTGCCGCTGCCCTCCACCTCCCAGCGGGGCAGCCAGTGGCGCCAGCTG
>JBMLRS010000764.1:2211-3272 GCA_049240905.1 Elsteraceae bacterium | reverse complement strand
AGACCCCGGTGGCGGAGACGCCCGTCGTCGAAGCCGCCCCAGTCGCTGAAGCCACTGTTGAGGCCCCTGCTGAGGCCGCCGCGCCCGCCAAGCCAAAGCGCACGCGCCGTAAGGCCGCCGAGACGGTGGAAGCGCCGGCCGTGCAGGCGCCGGTCGAAGCGGCGCCCCCGGCTGAGGACGCCCCGAAGCCCAAGCGCACGCGCCGCAAGGCCGCCGCGGTGGTCGAGACGCCGGTCGAGCCGGTCGTCGAAGCCGTCGTTGAGGCCCCCGCATCCGAGCCGACGCCGGAGCCCGTCGCGGCGGCGCCGGAACCCGAACCCGAGCCGGAAGCCCCCAAGACCGTGCCCGGCGTCGATGTGATCGAAGTCGTCGCCCCGCCGGAAAATCCCCGTAAGGGCTGGTGGCGCCGCGGGTAAGCGCAACCCGTCCTCAAGCCGTCATTGCGAGACGAAGTCGAAGCAATCTAGTCAGCGCAACGTGACAAGCCTCAATTGAGGCACGTCACGTTGAAACTGGTAGATTGCTTCAGCTGCGCTTCGCAATGACGGCTACTATTCGGCGGGTAACGTCTGTTTACCCTCGCCGGCTCACCCATTGCTTGATCCGCTCGCCGGCCTCGTCGATTGTCTCGCGCGAGCCGGCGAAGGAGAGGCGCACCGTGCGCGATCCGCGCTGGGGATCGAAATCCACGCCGGGGGTGATCGCCACGCCGGTGTCCGCCAGCATCTGCTTGCAGAATTGCTGGCTGTCGTTGGTCAGATGGCCGACGTCGGCGTAGAAATAGAACGCGCCCTGCGGCTTCACGAACTGGGTGATTCCTGCGGCGGTCAGGCTCTTCACCAGCGAATCCCGGTTGGCCCGATAGCGCGCCACATTCGCGTGCAGCTCAGGCTCGCAGTCGAAGGCGGCCATGGCGGCGTGCTGGGCGAGCGCCGGTGGCGAGATGAAGAAATTCTGCGCCAGACATCCGAACGGCCGCAGCAGATCCTCCGGCAGCACCGCCCAACCCAGACGCCAGCCGGTCATCGACCAGTATTTCGAGAAGCTGTTCACCACCAGGG
>JBMLRS010000764.1:0-2201 GCA_049240905.1 Elsteraceae bacterium | reverse complement strand
CGGCCAAGGCAATCAGGTTGGGGGTGTTAAGCCGGGCGCCGCGGCGCACCACCAGGGCGTCCTGGGTTAGTTGCAGCGCGCTGACTCCCGGCTCCTCAAAGGTCAGCCCGTGATAGATCTCGTCCGACACCAGCCGCATCGAGCGGTCCCGGCAATAGGACACCAGCGCCTGGTAGTCCGCGCGCGACAGCATCGCGCCGGTCGGGTTGGCCGGGCTGGCGACGATCAGGCCGGCGAGCGGCCCCTCCACCTTGTCAAGCAGCGCTGGGGTGGGCTGATAGCCGCTCTCCGGTCCGGCCAGCAGCTCCACCACTTCGACGCCCAGCGCCGTCAGGATATTGCGATAGGCGGGATATCCGGGCGAGGCCAAGGCCACCCGGTCGCCCACGTCGAACGCCGCCAGAAAACCCAGGATGAAGGCGCCGCTGGAGCCCACCGTGAGCGCGATCCGCTCGATCGGCAGCTCCACGCCCTGGGTGCGGCGATAATGGTCGGCCAGCTTCCGCCGGAGCGCCGGCATGCCGAACTCGTCGGTGTAGCCCAGCAGATCCGCGTCGAGCGCGGCGTGCGCGGCCGCGCGCACCGCTGTGGGCGCCGGCGTGGAGGGTTGACCGACCGAGAGATGCAACACCTCGCCGCCGAGGCTGATGCGATCGGCCGCCGCGCGCATCACCTCCATCACGATGAAGGGTGGGATCACCCCGCGCTTGGACGCCTTCAGAGCCATCGCCTTATTCTCCGGCGACGCCGAGGCCGCGCCCGCGCGGATCGGGCCGCGCCTCGCACTGCGGCCGGGCCGAGGGCAGACCGCCTGGGCAGAGCAGCGCGTTGATGCGCCCGGTCGGCGGCAGCACTTTCAGCTTATGGCCGCGATCCTCGAGCGCCAGGGCGCTGTCGCCGCCGAAATCCTCAAGCAACACCGCGCTTCCGTCATGCGACAGACGCGGACGCTCGAGCAGCGCCTCCAGCCCGCGCGCCTCGATCAACGCCCCCAAGGCGAGCTGCGCCGCGCCGGTCGGCGCCATCGTCCCGCCCGTGCTGGCCGCGGCCAGCACCGTGCGGTTGTTGGTCAAGTCAGCCGCGATGATCGGGGTCAGCGAGATCAACCCGTCCTTGGAGGGGGGCGGCCCGATCAAGACGCCCGTGTCGCCCGCTAGACGGCCGCTGGCGAAACGCGGGCCTTGGGTCAGCGCGCAGGCGACCGCCCCGCCGAGCCGGTCCATCGCCGCGACGACGCCGCCCACCGGCGCCGCTGAGGCGGGGATGTCGATGGTCGAGGCGGGCCCGGCCTTTCTGGGATCGAGCCCGCGTCCGAGCCGCGCCATGCGCGGGGCGCCGGAATCATTGGGATCGCGTCCGGCGCGGCGCTCGGTCTCGGCCGTCAGAGCGCGCTGCGTCGCCTCCGCCATGAGATGCGCGCGGGCTGGCTGATCGAGCCCGAGGTAATTGCCGGTCAGCGCCAAGCCCATGACGTCGGTCGCGACCATCCCGCCGACCGAAGGCGGGGACGGCAGCAGCAAGGCGACGGAGCCGATGTCGATCCGGGTCGCCATGCCGCTCTGCGGCAAATAGTCCCGCAGCTCTTCGGCGGTGAGATCGCCGCCGATCGCTCGGGCGCCCTCGATGAAGCGCGCCGCCAGCGTCCCACGGTAGAAATCCCCGGCCCCGAAGCGCCGAAGCCGAACGATCGTCGCGGCCAGCGGCGCGTTGAAGGCGATCGCCCCTTCCGGCAAGGCGACGCCTTCGGAGGCGGAGTAGATCGGGGCCGAAGCCGCGTCGAGCCGCGCGATGCTGTCGGGCTCGCTCATCTCCTGGAACAGCGCCGGGGAGACCTGCACGCCGCTGCGCGCCAGGTTCTCCGCCGCCTCCAGTTGCGCTGGCCACCCCAGCTTGCCGTAGGTCGCGCCCAACGTCGCCAAGCCGCGCACCATCGTTGGAATCCCCATGCGGCCGCCCGCGGTCGGGCGCGGCGAGAAGTCGATCACTTCGGCCTTTCGCGCCACTGGGTCGAACGCCAGGCAGACGCCGCCGCCGCCCAAGCCAACCGTGGTCGGCAGAGTGACCACCTGGGTGAAGATCATCCCGACGGCGGCGTCGGCGGCGCTGCCGCCCCTGGCCAGCATGTCGCGGCCGATTCTATCCGCCGTCGGTTCGTCCGCCACCACCGCGCCGACGAAACCGGTCGAACTGCGCGGCGCGTA
>JBMLRS010000763.1:0-1150 GCA_049240905.1 Elsteraceae bacterium | reverse complement strand
AAATAGGGGATCCGATGGGCGCGGGCGATCCTTCCGACGGCCGCCGCGTCGTTGATCAGGCCGCCGTTCGCTGGAAACCAGGTCAGCGCGATCAGCCGCACCCGCTTGTCGAGCATCGCGGAGAGCGCGATCGGATCAACGGCGCCGTCCTCGGCGCTGGGGATCACCTCAACCCGCGCGCCGGTCCGGCGACAAGCCGCCTCGATGGTCGCGAGATTGCCGCCCCACTCCTGCCGCCCGACCAGGATGCGGTCTCCCGGCTGGAATGGCGGCAAGGCGGCGAAGGTCATCCCCCACCCGGCCGAACCGCTGCTCGTGATCGCGATCTCATCGGAGGCCGCGCCAAGCAACGCCGCCGCATCCGACCGCATCCGCGCAAGCCTTTCCTGAACCTTCGCCGCCGCTTCATGCGGGCCGCACAGCGCCTCCCGCTGCAAATGCTCGGTGACGCTCGCCGTCATCGCCGCCGGCGGGAGCGACGCGCCGGAGTGATTGAAATGGGTGGTGACGCCGCAGCCCGGCGTCTCTTCGCGCAACCTGTGAACATCCTGATCCGTCAACATCGCCAGCCTCCTCCATATGCGCCGGCTGATGATCGGCGAGTCTCGCGGTTCGGATCCAATTCGTAAGCGTCACGCGTGCGATCGATCTGGCTCATGTCTGGGAGGCGGGTTATCCTCGGGCATGCGTCGTTCCCCTGACTTGCCTCCGCTTCAAGCCTTGCGCGCGTTCGAAGCCGCCGGCCGGCTTCTGAGCTTTCGCCGCGCGGCCGAGGAATTGCTCGTCACCCAAAGCGCGGTCAGCCATCAGATCGCGCTGCTGGAGGGCGCGCTGGGCGTGCGGCTGTTCGTGCGCAAAGCCCGAGGCGTCTCCTTGACCGAGGCGGCGGCGCGCTATCTCGCCGCCGTGCAAGCCAGCTTCGGTGGGCTGGAGCAGGCGACGGCGATCCTGCGCGGCTCCAGGGAGCGCAGCGCGCTGCGCGTCAGCTTGACGCCGTCCTTCGCCGCCAATTTCCTGGCGCCGCGGCTCGGTCGCTTCGCCCAGGCGCATCCTGACGTCGATCTGCTGCTGGATCCGACGCTTCAGATGGCGGACATCGCGGCTTCGGCCGCCGACCTCGCGATCCGTTACGGCGGCGGCGACTATCCGG
>JBMLRS010000762.1:2815-4300 GCA_049240905.1 Elsteraceae bacterium | reverse complement strand
GTTGATGTAGCAATCGCGGCCGCTTGGTCGCGCAGGACGGAGGTTATTTGATGCCCAAGATGACGTTCATCGACCGCGACGGGCAGCGGCTGGAAGTCGACGCCCCGGTTGGGCTCTCGGTCCTGGAGATCGCGCACCGGAACAAGATTGATCTGGAAGGCGCCTGCGAAGGGTCGCTCGCCTGCTCGACCTGCCACATCGTGGTTGAGGCCGAGGATTTCGATCGCCTGGCGGAGCCGACCGAGGACGAGGAAGACATGCTGGATCTGGCTTTCGGCCTGACCCACACCTCGCGTCTCGGCTGCCAGATCATCATGACCGAAGAACTGGACGGCCTGACCGTCGCGCTGCCGGCCGCGACCCGCAACATGATGGTGGACAAGTAGGCCATGGCTCTGCGCTGGACCGACGTCCACGACATCGCGATCGAGCTGGAGGCGGCGCATCCCGACGTCGACGTCGTGAACCTGCGCTTCACCGATCTGCATCGTTGGGTGCGCGAACTGCCGGATTTTTCTGACGACCCCAACCGGTCGAACGAGAAGATCCTGGAAGCCATCCAGATGGCCTGGATCGACGAACGGTCGTGACCAATCCCGCCCAGATCAACTTGGGCCTGGGCGACCCCAAGACGGCTGGCAAGATCGTCGTCGCCATGTCCGGCGGCGTCGACAGCGCCGTGACCGCAGCCCTGGCGGTGGAGGCGGGTTACGACGTCGTTGGCGTCACCCTCCAGCTCTATGACCAGGGCGCGGCCGCGCGTCGGGCGGGAAGCTGCTGCGCGGGCCAGGACATCCGCGACGCGCGCGCCGTGGCCGACCGGCTTGGCTTCCCGCATTACGTGCTGGATTACGAATCGCGCTTCAAGGAATCGGTGATCGACGCCTTCGCGGACAGCTATGTCCAAGGCTACACGCCGATTCCCTGCGTGACCTGCAATCAGACCGTCAAGTTCACGGACCTGCTGGGCGTGGCGCGCGACCTGGGCGCGACGGCCCTGGCGACTGGCCATTACGCCCGCCGTGTGGACGGAAAAAGCGGCGCGGAGCTGCACCGCGCGGTCGATGACAGCCGCGACCAGAGCTATTTCCTGTTCGCCACCACGCGTGAGCAGCTTGATTATCTGCGCTTTCCGCTCGGCGACATGGCCAAGACCACCGTGCGCGCGCACGCCGAGCGTCTGGCGCTGCCGGTCGCGCAGAAGCCGGACAGCCAGGACATCTGCTTCGTGCCCAATGGCCGTTACGCCGACATCGTTCAGAAGCTGCGTCCGGAAGCAGCCAACCCAGGGCCCATCGTCGATATGGCCGGCCGCGAGCTGGGCCGCCATGACGGCGTGATCCATTTCACCATCGGTCAGCGCAAGGGAATCGGCGTGGCGGCGGCGGAGCCGCTCTATGTCGTGGCGTTGAACCCGGCCACGGCCACGGTCACGGTCGGGGGGGGCGCGGCCCGGGGGGGGGGGCCGGGGGGCGGGCGCGCGCG
>JBMLRS010000762.1:0-2805 GCA_049240905.1 Elsteraceae bacterium | reverse complement strand
ATCAGGTCGACGTGCGCGCGCTCAACTGGCTGGGCGAGGGCGACGGCCCGTCCGACGGAGATGAGGCCCTGATCAAGCTGCGCTCCGCCCAGCCCGCGATTCCCGGGCGTCTTAGCGCGGCGCAAGCAGGCGCGGTCACCGCGCGTCTGGATGTCCCGCAAGAAGGCGTGGCTCCGGGGCAGGCTGCGGTGTTCTATCGCGGCGCGCAGGTTCTTGGCGGCGGTTGGATCACGAAAGCCTCCACGGCGGCCGATTGAAGCCTGGGATCTCGTCCTGAGTCAGACCGAATTCACGGGGAGGAAGCGAATGCGTTGGTTCTTCGGCGGCTTGCTTGGGTTCGCCTTGCTGGGGTCGACGGGTCCGGCTTCCGCCGCCATCGAACAGGACATTCTCGTCGAACTGAACCTGGCCCGCACCCAACCGGCGCAGTATGCTGGCAAGCTGCGCGCGTTTCGCGCGTTGTTTCAGGGCGATCGGTACCGCAAGCCCGGCGCCGACATGATCATGGTCACGCAGGAGGGCGTGGCGGCGGTCGATGAGGCGATCGCTTTTCTTGAGCGCCAAGCCCCGCTTCCACCTTTGGCCGCGCAGCCGCAAATCGCCGCCGCAGCATCCGACCATGCCGCCGACATCGGCCCCAAGGGCCTGACGCAGCATGACGGTTCCGATGGCTCCAAGCCCTGGGATCGGGTGAAGCGCCGTGGTTTCACCAACTGGCGGTCGCTCGGCGAGGGCATCGCTTTCGGGCCGGACACGGGCGAGAGCGTGGTGATCGGGCTCATCGTCGATGATGGCGTCCCCGACCGGGGGCATCGCAAATCCATCTTCACGGCAAGCTATCGGCTCGCCGGCGTCGCCTGCGGCCCGCACAAGACCTATCGCATCGTCTGCGTCATCGATTACGCCGAACCGAAATAATCGGCTCGCCGGCGCTTCTTCGCTGGCCGAAAAAGCCATGCTCGCGGCTTGACTTTTGAACCGGTTCGACGCTTATAGCGCGTCGGTGTGGCGGGATAGCTCAGTTGGTTAGAGCAGGGGACTCATAAGCCCAAGGTCGGTGGTTCAACTCCACTTCCCGCCACCATCTCCCTCAGTCAGAAACGATCGCCGGCAGCGCCAGGAAGCCCCTGAACCGCGCCCGCCCGCCGCGCACTGGCGCGCCGCTCAGCCGGTATCTCGGGAAGCGCCGCAGGAAGCGGCTGATCGCGATCCGCCCCTCCATGCGGGCCAAGGTCATGCCCACGCATTGATGGCGGCCGGCCGCGAAGGCCAGATGGCGGTTCGGCGCGCGGGCAAGGTCAAGACGGTCCGGGTCCGGGAACTGTTCGGGATCGCGGTTGGCGGCCCCGATGCACAGCGTGATCAGCGCGCCGGCGGGCAGCAATTTCCCGCCGATCTCGGTCTCCCGCAGGGCGCGACGGTTGCCGAGTTGGTTGGAGCTCTCGAACCGCAGGAACTCCTCCACCGCGCTGTTCGCCAGGTCCGGATCGGCGATCAGCCGAGCCTTCTCCTCCGGCCACTCCAGCAGCGCGTGCAGGCCGTTGCCGATCAGATTCGTTGTGGTCTCATGGCCGGCGTTGAGGATGAAGATGCAGTTCTGCAGCAGCTCCGCCTCGCTCAGCTTTTCGCCGTCCTGCTCCCCGATGATCAGGCGGGTCAGCACGTCCTTGTCCGGATCGCCGGGGTTCTTCCGACGCCGCGCCACCAGCCCCTCCAGATAGGCCGTGAAGTCGGTCACCGAGCGATTGCCCAGATCCATGGCCTCTGGCGTCAAGCTGGGCTCCAGCGCCCCTAGAATCGCCAGGGACCAGGCGCGCAGGGGCCCGCGCTCGTCATGCGGCACGGCGAGCAGGGATCCGATCACCTCGATCGGGATGGAGGCGGCGAAATCCTCGATCAGATCCACCGCGCCCTTGGCCGCCAATTTATCCAGCAGACCGTCGACCAGGGCGATCAGGCCCGGCTCCATGGCGGCGATCGCGCGCGGGGTCAGGGCCCCGGCGATGATGCCGCGCACGCGGGTGTGCAGGGGCGGGTCGTTGAACACGAGGCTGGTGGTGTGATGGTGGTAGAGCGGCGAATCCCCGTATTTCGGATGGAACTCGGCTTGCTTGTCCGAACTGTAGAGCGCGGTGTCGCGATAGACCGCGTTCACGTCGGCGTAGCGGGTCAGGAAATAGGAGCCGTCGGGCATCAGCCGCACGGGGTCGGCCGCGCGCAGGGCGTGATAGTAGGGGAAGGGGTTGTCGTAGAAATCCTGCGGCAAGACCCGCAGATCGAAGCCGTCCGGCGTCGCCATGCCCCATCCTTTCAAGTGTCGATTACGTATCTCGTAATCAGATATGCTATTCGTAATTTCTGGAGGTAGTCCATATGTCTGTGCGGGGCGAAGCTGTGATCGGGAGCGAGGGGCAGGCGGGCGTGCAGTCGATCGAGGTCGGCATGCATGTGCTGGTGACGCTCGCCGACCATGGCGGCGAGATGGCGCTGGGGGAACTGGCCGCCGCCGCCGGCGCCGCGCCCGCCAAGGTCCACCGCTATCTGGTCAGCCTGATCCGCAGCGGCTTCGTGGAGCAGGATCCGCGCAGCGGGCGCTACGCCTTGAGCAGCCAGGCGCTGCGGGTGGGGCTGGTCGCCCTTGGCCGGTTGGACGTGATGGAGGTGGCGACGACCGCCCTCTATGGCCTGCGCGACCGGATCGACGAGACCGTGCTGATGGCGGTCTGGGGCGCGCACGGGGCGACCATCGTGCGTTGGCTGGAGGCGAGCCGCCCGGTCACGGTGAACGTGCGCGCGGGGTCGATC
>JBMLRS010000761.1:0-13369 GCA_049240905.1 Elsteraceae bacterium | reverse complement strand
CGCTGCGCGCGATCACCTGGCGCTCCCGGGCTTCGTCCATATGGACATGCCGCTCCCAGCGATAGCCGTGGCAGGAGACCTCATGCCCGTCGCGCACCGCCTCCTCGGCGATCCAGGGCGAATGCTCCAGCGCCCTTCCGTTGGCGTTCAAGGTCGCCTGCGCGCCATAGCGCTTCAGGATCGCGCGTATGCGCGGCCAGCCCGCGCGCACGCCATACTCGAAATGACTCTCCATGCAGAGGTCGCGCTGGCCTTCCGTGCGCTCCACCGCCTCGTAGATATGTTCGTTGGCCTCGTCGCCCATGCCGATGGCCAGCTCCGCGCCTTCCTCGACATTGACGACGATCGAGACAGCCAGCCGGGCGTCATTCGGCCAGCGGATCTTCGGGGGCGCGCCGCGATAGCCGGCGAAATCGCGATCGATGGAATTCACAGAGGACATGGGGCGTTCGGCTCGCAACTTTCGCGCCTGCTTTGGCGCGGCTTTTGAGTAGGGCTGGGCATGAGCGATCTGATCGAGCTTTCCTTATCCGAGATTTCACGCCGGATCTCCTGCGGCGATCTCACCAGCGAAGCCCTGACCCGGGCCTTCCTGGATCAATGCGACAAACGCGAGCCGGAGGTCCAGGCCTTCGAGTTTCTGGATCCGGAATACGCCCTGGCCCAGGCTCGCGCGCGAGACCGGGAAACGCCGAAAAGCCCGCTGCACGGCGTGCCTGTGGCGATCAAGGACGTGCTCGACACTTTCGACATGCCGACCCTCTGGGGCGACCCGCCAACCTACGCCGGCCGGCGCCCGACTCGCGACGCGCCGATCGTGCGGGCGCTGCGCGACGCCGGCGCCGTGATTCTGGGCAAGACCGTGGTCTCCCGCTTCGGCTTCTGGTGGCCGGCGCGCACCCGCAATCCGCTGGATCTCAGCCGCACGCCCGGCTCCTCCTCCAGCGGATCGGCGGCGGCGGTGGCCGCGCGCATGGCGCCGGTCGCCATCGGCACGCAGTCCGGCGGCTCGATCATCCGGCCGGCCGCCTTCTGCGGGCTGGTCGGCCTGAAGCCGACCCATGACTGGATCGCCTGGCGCAACGCGCGCGACTTCGCCCCCAGCTTCGACGTCTGCGGCGCGCTGACCCGCGACGTCGCCGACCTGCAACTCACCCTGGCCGCGATCAGCGGCCGCTCGGCTTACGCTCCGGACAGCGAGATCCCGGCCTCCCTGACCATCGGCCTCCATCGCACGGCGGAATGGGGCAAGGCCCCGGCCTATGTGCGCGACGCCTATGAGGCGACCGCCGCGCGTCTGTTCCGCGCGGGCTGCGCGATCCGCGAGATCCCGCTGACTCCGGATTACGATCGCCTGTCCGACGCTCAGCATCTGATCGTGCAGTACGAGACCGCCCGCCTGTTCGATTGGGAGCTGCGCGAGGCGCGCGACGGGCTGGACGAGGGCGTGCGCAGCCTCCTTGAAGAAGGGCTCGCGGTCCCGCAATCCGCCTACAACGCCGCGCAGGATCTGGCGGCCCGGCTACGCTCCCGGTTCGCGGAAGACCTGCAAGGCGTCGATCTGTTGATGGTCCCAGGTTCGGAAGGGGAGCCGCCGCCGGTGTCCAGCTGCGGCGGCAACATGTTCATCCGCCTATGGATGACCCTGCACGCGCCGGATCTGTCGCTCCCGATCGGCCCTGGGCCGACCGGCATGCCGCTCAGCGTGCAACTGATCGCCCGGCCGGGCGAAGACGCCGCGCTGCTTGCGCGGGCGCGCCGGATCGAGCAGATTCTGGCTAAAAAATAGGCGAATGTCGCCGTCTGGCCTGCTCCAACCTTGGCATGGGCTTTGCGCTGCTGTGGTTCATCAGAGTGGTCCACAGATCCGGGAGAATTTTCGATGTCGTTGTTTTCCAAGCCGCGCGGCGTCTCGCGCCGTTCATTCCTGGCGGGCGGCGCCTCCGCCGCGGCGCTGATTGGCGCGCCGTCGATCGTGCGCGCCCAAGCGAAGGAGATCGTCGTCGGCGGCGCGGCCAGCATGGCCTCCTGGATGAACGGCACGATGACCGAGTATTTCGAGAAGAAATACAAGTGCAAGGTCACGTTCGAGGGCACCCGCTCGCTGGTCAACCTCGAGAAGATGCAGAAGAACAAGGACAAGCCCTATCTGTCGGTCGTGCTGATGGACGATCCGGTCATGATCATGGCCGTGCAGGAAGGCCTGCTGGAGAAGCTGACCCCGGCGATCACGCCGAACCTCGCCAAGGTGCGCCCGGCCTCGATCCATATGGACGGCATGTGGGCCAACTATCTGCAGCCCTGGCAGGGCATCGCCACCAACACCAAGGCGCTGCCGAACGGCATGACCTCCTGGGCGGAGATGTATGAGCCGCGCTTCAAGGGCCGGATTGTGCTGCCCTCGCTGCAGAACACCGAAGGCCTGGCCAATCTGGTGATGGCCGCGCATCTGGAGACCGGCAAGCCGATCGCGGAGGCGCAATATCTGATCGACGCCGGCTTCAAGAAGATCGCGAGCGTGAAGCCGAACATCCTTACGATCTACACGCAGATCCCGCAGGCCTTCAATCTGCTGGAGCAGGGCGAGGCCTGGGCGATCCCCAGCGCGTTCTCCTCCGTCGTCGTGCCGCGCGAGCGCGAGAAGGCCCCGATCAAGCTGACCGCGCCGAAGGAAGGCATCTTCGTCGGCCCGGCCGGCATCGCGCTGGTCAAGAACGGCCCGGCCGGCGACCTCGCCCGCGCCTTCGTGGACGAGCTGTTGAGCGCCGAGCTGCAGAACAAGCTGCTGCCGGAGACCTTCGCCTTCCCGTCCAACATCGACGCCAAGCCGCCGGAGGGCCTGTCCGCCGACGTGAAGGCCTACGGTCTGGATTGGCAGTTCGTCGCCAAGAACCGCGGCGACTGGGTGACCCGCTGGGATCGCGAGATGGCGATTTAGGGCGCGGTCGCTGTCGGCCTTTCTTGACATAAGCGGCGCCGAGAAGCGTTTCGGCGCCGCCACCGTTCTCCAGGGCGTCGATCTGGCCATGGAGAAGGGGGAGTTCGTCTCGCTCCTCGGCCCCTCCGGCTGCGGCAAGACGACCCTGCTGCGCATTGTCGCCGGCTTGCTGGCGGCCGATCGCGGCGCGGTCGCGCTGGACGGCCGCCTGATCACCGGGCTGCCGCCGCACAAGCGCGACGTGGGCGTGGTGTTCCAGAACTACGCGCTGTTTCCCCATCTGACGGTGGCGGAGAACGTCGCCTTTGGCTTGAAGGCCAAGGGCAAGTCCGGGGCGGAGATCGGGGAGACGGTGACCCGCTTCCTGGCCATGGTCCGCATGAGCGATTTCGCCCAGCGTCCCGTTCAGATGCTCTCCGGCGGCCAGCAGCAACGCGTCGCGGTGGCGCGCGCCCTGGCGGTCGGCCCGAAGCTGATGCTGTTCGACGAGCCGTTCAGCGCTCTGGACCGCAAGCTGCGCGAGACCATGCAGATCGAGCTGCGCCGCCTGCTGCGCGACCTCGGCACCACTGCGATCTTCGTGACCCATGATCAGGACGAAGCGCTGGTCATGTCCGATCGGATCGCGATCATGAACAAGGGCGCGATCGAGCAGCTGGCCGCCCCGGCGGAGATCTACGACCGGCCCGCCACCGCCTTCGCGCTGGATTTCGTCGGCCTGTCCACCCGCCTGACCGGGAAGGTCAGCGACGCGGCCGGCGGGCTTGTGGTGGTCGACACCGCGATCGGCCAGGTGAAGGCGCGCGGTCAGTTCCTGGTCGGCAGCCCGGTGGTGATCGGCGTCCGGCCGGAGCGCATCCGCGTCGGCGGCGAGGGGGAGAACGGCCTGACCGCCCGCCTGCGCGACGCGGTCTATCTGGGATCCAAGCTATTGCTGCATGGCGAGGCGGAGGAGCCTGACCGTCTGCTCTGCGAAGTGAACAGCGCGGGCTTCACCCTGCCGGCGCCGGGCGCGGAGATCCGCTTCTCCTGGGACGTCGCCGACAGTCTGGCCCTGCCGGTCGAGGGCGCCGCGTGAGCCTCGCCGAGCGGCGGGCGGCGGTGGATCCGGCGCTGCTGCTGGTTCTGCCGGCGGCGCTCTATCTGTTCGTCATCTACGCCATTCCGATCGCGGCGTTGCTGGTGAAGAGCGTCTGGACCGCGAACGGCTTCTCCCTGACCGGGTTCGAGCGCTTCTTCGCCGATCCGTTCAATTGGCGGATCCTCGGCAACACCTTGCGCGCGGCGGTCTGGACCACCCTGGTCTGCCTTTTGGTGGGCTATCCCGTCGCCTTCGCCTTGGCCAAGGCGCGCGGACTGGTTCAGATCATTCTGCTGGTCTCGATCATCCTGCCCTTGTCGGTCGGCATCGTGGTCAAGGCCTTCGCCTGGCAGATCGTGCTGCGTCGCGACGGGGTGGTGAGTCTCGCCTTGCAGGCGCTGGGCCTCGCCGACGAGCCGGTGCGGCTGCTGTTCACCGAGACCGGTCTGGTGATCGGCGCGGTGAACGTGTTTCTGCCCTTCATGATTCTGCCGCTCTATTCCGTGATCAACCTGATCGATCCGCGCCTGTCGGAAGCGGGGGCGACGCTGGGCGCGCCGCCGGTTTATCGCTTCATGAAGATCGTGCTGCCGCTGACCTTGCCGGGCGCGGTAACCGGCGTCGCCTTCGTGTTCTCGCTCTCCATCGCGATGTACGTCATCCCCAGCCTGCTGATCGGCGACCGGTTCCAGACCCTGGCGACGCTGACCGGCCGCTCCTTCCTGTTCATGCGCAACGAGCAGCTGGGCTCCACCACGGCGACGATATTGCTGGCGATCGCGGTGTCGGTGGTGCTGGGCAGCGGCGTGCTGGCCCGTCGCCTGGGAGGCCGGCGATGACCGCGACCGAGCGCGCGACCCACTTCCTGATGTGGCTCATCGCGGCGCTGACCGTGGTGTTTCTGATGGCGCCGTTGGTCGTCACCATCCTGGTGTCGTTCAGCAATTCCTCCGTCTTCGCGTTGCCGCCGCCGGAATGGTCGCTGCGTTGGTTCGAGCGGCTGCCGAACACGCGCGGGCTCTGGTCGGCGCTCGCGTCGTCGGTTCAGGTCGCGGCCTTCTCCACGGCGGTGGCGTTGGTCTTGGGCACGCTCTGCGCGATCGGCGTGGTGCGCGGGCGGTTTCGCGGGCGGGAGGCGATCATGACCTTCATGGTCTCGCCGCTGATGATGCCGGGCATCGTGCTGGGCATCGCCATGCTGCAGTTCTTCCGTGAGTTCGGCCTGCGCGACGCCTATGTCAGCCTCTTGATCGCCCATGTCGTGATCACCTTGCCCTATGTGATGCGCACGATCTCCGGCAGCCTGACCCTGTTCGATTTCGCGCTGATCGACGCCGCCCGGATGCTTGGCTGCTCTTATCCCAGAGCCCTGATCAAGGTGGTGGCCCCGGCGCTGGCGCCGGCCTTCGTGACCTCCGCCCTGTTCGCCTTTCTGGCCTCGATGGACAATTATCCGATCTCGATCTTCTTCAGCGACGCCTGGACCAAGACCCTGCCGATCCAGATGCTGCAATATGTCGAGGAAAGCCCCAATCCGGTGATCGCCGCGATCTCCACCGGCTTGATCCTGCTGACCATGGCTTTCCTGGTGATCGCCGATCGCCTGGTCGGCCTGCGCCGCCTTGCGAATTTCTAGGCCATGAAACGCTGCGATCTCATCGTTCGGGGGAGTTTGGTTCTGACTCTGGACGCCGAAGGAAATTCTTACGCCGACGGCGCCGTCGCGATATCCGACCGCCGCATCCTCGACATCGGTCCGGCGGACCGGGTCACACGGGACTGGACCGCGCCCCGCTCCCTCGGCGGGCGCGACCGGGTGTTAATGCCCGGCCTGATCAACATCCACAATCACACGCCGCTGTCGATCATGCGCGGGATGATCGAGGACATCGGCTTCGCGCCCGCCTACACGCCGGGCGTCCCGCAGGGCCATCGCTTGAGCGCGGAGGAAGCGCATCTGCTCTCTCGTCTGGGCATGTATGAGCTGCTGGCGGCCGGCTGCACCACGGTGATGGATTACTATCGCTATCCTCAGGGCTGCGCGGCGGCGGCGGCCGAGTTGGGCCTGCGCGCGGTGATCGCCGGCCGGATCCATGACGCCGATCCGGAGGCGCTGTCTCAAGGCCGCTATGAGCATGTGACCGCGATCGGCGCCGCGACCCTGGCCGAGAACGCGGACCTCATCGCCAAATGGAACGGCCATGACCAGGGCCGGATCCGCTGCGACTGGGCGCCCCATGCGCCGGACACCTGCTCCCGCGCGCTGATGGCGGAGATCGCCGCCCTCGCCAGCCACGGCAATGTCCACAGCCATCTGGCGCAGAGCGAACGCGAAAGCCAGGTTGTGCAGGCGCGCGACGGCCTCACCTCGGCCGAGCTGTTCGAAGCGGTCGGGCTGCTGAACGATCGTTTCATCGCCGCCCATTGCATCTGGCTGAACGAGGCGGACATCCAGCGGGTCGGCCGCGCGCGTGTCACCGTCGCCCATTCGCCGATCGGCAACGCGAAATCCGCCACCATCGCCCCGATCATGGCGCTGCGGGCGGCGGGCTGTCCGATCGCGCTCTGCACCGATGGTTTCACCGGCGACCTGTTCGAGGCGATGCGCTGGGCGATCGCGCTGCAGCGCGTGCGGGCGCAGGGCTATGTCCTGGACGCGGCGACCGTGCTTGCCTGGGCGACCCGCGCGCCGGCCAAGGCGCTGGGCATGGTCGATCAGATCGGCGCGCTGGAGATCGGCAAGCGCGCTGACATGATCCTGCTGGATGCGGACTCGCCCCGCTTGGTCCCGATGATCGACGGCGCCGGCGTGCTGGTCCACAGCGCCTCCGGCTCGGACGTGCGCAGTGTGGTGATCGATGGAAAAATCGTCATCGAGGACGGCAAGCTGATGACCGCCGACGGGCCGGCTTTGGTGCGCGACGCGCAGAAAGTCGCCGCCCGCCTGTGGGGCGAGGCGGGGCGGCGGGTGATCTGTTAAGGTTTGTTTGGCTCAGGCTGGGCCAACCAATGGTCGTCACCGCGAGCGAAGCGTGGCGGTCCATTCATCTGGCGACAGGCGCTTTTGCGCAGAGCGCAAAACGCCGAGCTCGCGATGACAATTTTTCTATGATTTTCAAATACATACCTCACCCTGAGCTTGTCGAAGGGCGGGCGAGCGGGAGGCGGCTGCGAGTTTGCTCTGACCCTTCGACGTTGCTCAGGGTGAGGGGAGCCGTTGTCGTCGCTGGCAAGTGAGTTGATGACAAAATTGTTATTTAATTCAATAACTTGCTTCACTCTGAGTTTGACTCATCCTTCGACGCGCTCAGGATGAAGCCGGAGAAGTAGAAACCTAACCCCCGAACAATCCCGCGATCTCCGCCGGCAGCCCGATCGTCAGCTTCGGGCTGGGTTTGCGCTGACTGCCCGCCGTCGCCTTGCGCAGCTTGAGGCTGGCCATCACTTCGGCCTGACGGATCGCGGCGGCCATGCCGTCGATCAGCGGGATCGGCACGCGGTCGGCGACCTTCTCGGCCAATCCTGAGAGCGGCGCGCCTGCGAGGATCGCGACGTCGGCCCCGTCCGCGACCGCCGCGTTGCACAGGGCGACGATCTGATCCTCCTTCTCGTTCCGCACGTCGCCAATGTCCTGGAACGGCGTGTCGGCCAGACGGATCGAGGCCAGGCGATCGCTCAAGCCGTGCGCCGCCACCGTGTCGCGGAACCAGGGGCCGAGCGCGGCGGCGAAGGAGACGATGGAGAAGCGGCGACCGGCCATGCAGGCGGTCAGCAAGGCCGCTTCCGACAATCCCACCACGGGGATGTCCAGCAGCTCGCGCGCGGCGTCCAGGCCGGGATCGCCGAAGGCCG
Source organism: Elsteraceae bacterium (assembly GCA_049240905.1). Lineage (GTDB taxonomy): Bacteria > Pseudomonadota > Alphaproteobacteria > Elsterales > Elsteraceae > JBMLRS01. The sequence goes on along the minus strand of JBMLRS010000761.1, from coordinate 5,498 downwards.
CCAGCACCACCGCGTCGCAGCCCTTATGGTGCCGGCCGATCAGCTCCAGCGCGGCGTAGGCCCCGATCGCGGCTTCCGCGCGCGTGGCGATGAAGGAGAAACCCTGCGTGGCGGTCACGCTGACCAGCTCCGTGCCGGGGCTGGCCCAGCGCCGCGCGGTGGCGGTCAACAGATCGGTGACGGACTGCGAGATGTTCGGATTGGCGATCAAGATGCGCATGCGAGGCTCCTTAAGCGGCTTAAAGCAACCGCCGGGCCACGCCTACTCGCGATACAGCATCGCGATCTCGGTGAGCAGGGCGGCGTGCGCGGGCTCCAGCCGTTCGGCGATTTCGGCGGCGGCGGCGGCGGCGTCGCGCGCCAGGGCGGCTTCGACCGCGGCGGCGAGGTCCCCCAAAGCGACCGCGCCGGCGTAGCGCGCGGCTGACTTCAGGCTATGCGCCGCGCGCCGGGCCTCGTCCGGGGCGTTCGGCAGCGCCGCCTTAACCTGCGCGGCCAGATCCGCGGCCGAGGCGGCGAAATCCGCGAGAATGGCGCGGATCGCCTCGGGGTCATGGCCGATCATCTCCGTCAGCGTGTGAATGTTCAGCGCCGGGGCGTCGCGTCCTTGCGTGGTCGGCGAGAACGCGTCGGCCAGCATGTCCGGTCGGCGCAGCGCGATCGCGGCCGGCAGCAGGCGCGTGACCCAAGCCTCCAGCTTGGCCAAGGTGATCGGCTTCAACGCATACCCGTCCATTCCGGCGGCGCGGCAACGCCCCTCGACTCCCTCGATCGCGTCCGCCGTCAGCGCCAGGATCGGCATGCGCGGGCCGCCGGTCGCGGCCTCCCGCGCGCGGATCAGCCGGGCCAGCTCCAACCCGTCGATCTCCGGCATGTGATAGTCGGTGATCAGCAGCCCGTAGCGTCGCTCGGTCAGCGCGTTCAGCGCGGCGGCCCCGTCGGAGGCCATGTCGAACTGCAGACCCAGGCGCTGCATCACCAAGGAAAGCACGGTCTGGTTGGTTCTGTTGTCTTCGACGCACAGAATCATCGCGTTTTCCGCCTCGACCAGCGCGCGCGGCGCGGCGCGCCCGAAGGCGCGCGGCGCCGCGTCGGGGAAATCGGCCGCGGCTGGCGCCGGGCCGGGCGGCGCGGGCAGCTCGAACCAGAAGCGGGAGCCCTCTCCGGCCTCGCTCTCCACCCCGATGTGACCCTTCATCAGGGAAACCAGCCCGAGCGAGATCGACAAGCCCAGGCCGGCCCCGCCGAACCGGCGCGAGATCGACTCATCGGCCTGGGCGAAGGGCTTGAACAGCCGTTTGATCTCTTCCGGCGTCATCCCGACGCCAGTGTCGCGCACGTCGAATCGCAGGGTCTCGCCGTCGCCGCGCAGGTCGATCGTCACGCGGCCGCTATCGGTGAATTTGATCGCGTTCAGGATGATGTTCAGCATCACCTGGCGCAGGCGGGTCGGGTCGCCCAGCACCCATTCCGGAGTGGCCGGGTCGATCGTGACCGAAAAGCCGAGGCCCTTGGCCTGGGCTTTGGGCCGCATCAGGGCCGCGGCCCCGTCGATCAACCGGCGGGGGGAGCAGGGGATCTGCTCCAGCGCGATCTGGCCGGCTTCGATCTTCGAGTAGTTCAGAATGTCATTGATGATCGAGAGCAGGTCTTCGCCAGCCTGCTGGATCGTGCGCACCATCTCCTGCTGGCCGAGGTCAAGCCGGCTGTCGGCCAGGAGTTCGGCCAGCGCCATCACGCCATTCATCGGCGTGCGGATTTCATGGCTCATCATCGCCAGAAACTGCGACCGCGCGCGGCTGGCCTGCTCGGCCGCCTCTTTTTCGGCCAGCATCAGATGCTGCTCGAGGAAGGCTTGCTCCCGCTCCTTCAGCCTTTGGCGCAGCAACTGGGAGGCTGTCTCCAGCGCGCGGCCGATCGCGTTGACTTCGGCGATCGGCGACGGCGCGATCTGGATCGGTCGGTCGAAACCCAGCGCCATGGCGGGTTGCTGCAGCGCCTCGATCGAGGCGGAAATCCGCTTGCCCACGAACCAGGCGAAAAGAAGCGCCAGCAACATCAAACAAGCCGCCGCGCCGCCGGTGAGCCACATCGAGCGGCGCAGTTCGCCCTCCAGCTCCGCCTTTGGCACCCCGATGACCACGGACCAGCCGGAGGTCGCGGAGCGGCTGTAGCTGTTCAACAATTCTTCGCCGTTCGGGCCGACCACGTCCGCCGTGCCCTCGGAGTCGGCCATGATCTGGCGCCAGAGCATGGGATCGACCTTGGCCCCGACGAAGCTGTCCGCGTCCTTGCTGTGCGCGGCGATCGTCCCGACGCGGTCAACCACCACCGCCACCCAGTTTTTCGGGATCGCCTGACGCCGGATGATGTCGCCGAGCTGGTTGGCGGAGATCGCGAGGCCCATGCTGTAGGCGACCTCGTCCCCCACGCGCACCGGCGCCTCGACTGCGACGATGATCGACCCTGACGCGCTGCCGCGGAACAGGTTCGAGATGATCGGCTGGCCTGTCTCGAACACCCGGCGCACCAGCTCCGGCGCGTTGCTGCGCGGCAGCGGGTCGCCGTAGGGCATCCCCGAATGCATGACGTAGCCGCCGTCGCGTCGCCGCACCACCAGGGCCTCGGCCGGCATGTCGGTGATGATCCGTTGCGCTTGCGCGTGGAGCGGGGCGAAATCGCCGGATGCGAACCAGGGGGAGGCCGCCAGCACCTCCAGCGCCGACTCCACGCTGCGCAGCTTGCCGTCGATCGCCTGAGTCAGGGCGCGCGCGGTCGCGATCGCTCCGGCCTCCAGCATCTCGCTGTCGCGGTCGTAGGAGACAACCAGCGAGAGGGCGACCACCACCCAAGCCGGAGCCGCGCACGCCAGCGCAAGCCACCAGAGCCAGAAGCGCAGGCTGCGCCCCCGCGGCGCGGCGCGACGCGACGCAGTCTGGCGTCCTCCCGTGTCGATCATCTGATCATGAGCGCTCATTGATGACCAAGCGGGTCTGGTTCCACAAACAATCTAGTTAGACATTCGGAGCATATCCGGAGTCCAGACATTCGATGGCGCAGCCGCGAGCCGCTTGACAACCAAGCCGATAGGTTGATATCAACGCATTATGAATGAACATGATAGAAATGTGTTGAGTTTCGAGACCGCCTTGCAGGTCGGGCAGACCTGCCTCGGGCTCCGGGTGCAGACGGCGGCGCGCATTCTTGGCCGCCGCTATGACGAAGCGCTGCGTCCGGTCGGTCTCACTGGGTGGCAATACTCGTTGATGATGACGCTCAATCGTCCGCATCCGTTGACGATCAGCGGCCTCGCCGAGGCGCTCGCGATGGATCGCACGACGATCACCGCCAATCTGAAGCCGCTCGAGCGGCGCGGCTTGGTCGAGACCTTGGCCGACCCGAATGACGCGCGAATCCGTCGGATTCGTCTGTCCGCCGAGGGCGAAAGCCTGCTGGCGGAGGCGCTGCCGCGGTGGCGCGCGGTGAATGACGCGATCCTGGATCGCCTGAGCGACGGCGAGCGGGAGGCGCTGCGGACCGCGTTCGGCGTGCTGCTCCAGTCGTCGCCGGAGGGCCGCGGCGCGCATTTCTTCCTTCCTTCCTCTCCAGAACAGGAAATCAGATGATGTCCGGCGCTTCTTCAAGCTTGCGCGCCGCGGCGCTCTGCGTCGCCGTCCTGGCCGCCTTCCCGGCCGCGGCCGAAGATCCCCGCCTCGCCCCGCCTTTGGTGCGGTTGGCGTCGGCGGTCCCCGCCACGGCGCCGGAGCGCGCCTTCACCGGCGTGATCTCCGCCCGTGTGCAAAGCAATCTGGGCTTTCGCGTGCCCGGCAAGGTGATCGCCCGGCTGGTCGATCAGGGCCAGGAAGTGCGCGCCGGCCAGCCCCTCTATCGCCTGGATCCGAAGGATCTGGGGCTCGCCGCCGCGGCGCGGGAGAACAGCGTCGCCGCCGCGCGGGCCTTGGCGGTGCAGGCCACGGCGGACGAGGCGCGCTACCGCGAGTTGCTCGCCTCCGGTTGGGCGACCCGGCAGCGCTATGATCAGGCGAAATCCGCGATGGACAGCGCCCTGGCGCAGCTCGCCGCCGCCCAAGCGCAGTCCGATCTTTCCCGCAACGAGGCGAGTTACGCCGTCCTGACCGCCGACGCGGACGGGGTGATCGTCGAAACCCTGGCTGAGCCGGGGCAGGTGGTGTCGGCCGGCCAGACCGTCATCCGTCTCGCCCAGGCCGGCCCGCGCGAGGCGACCGTGTCCTTGCCGGAGACCCTTCGCCCGGCGATCGGCTCTCTGGCGACCGCCAAGCCGTTCGGGTCGGACCTGCCGCCCAGCCCCGCGCGCCTGCGGCAGCTGTCGAACGCCGCCGACCCGATCAGCCGGACCTTCGAGGCGCGTTATGCGCTGGAAGGCGCCGCCGCGGAGGCGCCGCTGGGCGCGACCGTCACTCTGCGCATTCGCGCCGACGCGGCCGCGGCGGGCGTTCTGGCTCCGCTCGGCGCGCTGTTCGACAATGGCGCGGCCACTGGCGTCTGGGTCTTTGACCCGGCCAGCGCGACCGTCTCCTTCCGCACGGTCCAGGTGCGACGGCTCACGGCGGAGAACGCGGTCGTCGAGGGGCTGAAGCCGGGCGAGAAAGTGGTCGCCCTCGGCGCCCATCTGCTGCGGGCCGGGGATAAAGTGCGCGTCGGGGCGGAGCGGATCGTCCAATGACTCGCTTCAACCTGTCCGCCTTGGCCGTGCGGGAGCGCGCGGTCACCCTGTTCCTGATCCTCGCGATCGCCGGCGCCGGCCTCTACGCCTTTCTCAAGCTCGGCCGGGCGGAGGATCCCGCCTTCACCTTGAAGGTCATGACCGTCACCGCCGCCTGGCCGGGCGCGACCGCGCAGGAGATGCAGGATCTGGTCGCCGATCCCTTGGAGAAGCGGCTGCAGGAGCTGCGCTGGTACGACCGGGTCGAGACCATGAACCGCCCCGGCCTCACCTTCATGACGCTGATCTTGAAGGATCAGATGCCGCCGTCGGAAGTGCCCGAGCAGTTCTATCAGGCGCGCAAGAAGCTGGGCGACGAGGCCCGCAACCTGCCGCAGGGCGCTTTGGGCCCCTTCGTGAACGACGAATACTCCGACGTCACCTTCGCGCTTTACGCCTTGAAGGCGCCCGGCATGCCTCAGCGCCTCCTGGTGCGCGAGGCGGAGGCTATTCGCCAGCGTCTGCTGCATGTTCCGGGCGTCAAGAAGGTGACCCTGATCGGCGAGCGGCCGGAGCGGGTTTTCGTGGAGTTCTCCTATCCTCGCTTGGCCACGCTCGGGATCAGCGCGCGCGACATCTTCACGGCGTTGCAGCAGCAGAACAACGTGACGCCGGCGGGCGTGGTCCATGCGGCCGATCCGCACGAGGCCGCCGCCGCCCTGATCCAAGGGCTGGAGACGGGTCTGGATGAATCCACAGGACTGCCCTTTATTGTGGGTGCCGAGGGCGTGCTCGACGAGTCGCCGACCTACCG